>NZ_JAJKHN010000047.1:0-52180 GCF_020982715.1 Bacteroides sp. 1_1_30 | reverse complement strand
AAAGTGAGTAAAAAGGGATAATTATTAACTTGGAAATAAAGAGATAAAGAATTTACCACCAAATTTGACGAAGAACCGGAAATAAGATATTCATTTCTCATATTCTCATAGATTTGATTTAAATAGCAGATAATTAATAAAGTAAGCTATGAGAAATACTTTTAAAATTGGTATTTCTCATAGTTTTATTCGCAAATAGACCTTGATTTGGCTTATTTCTCATACCTGTTGAACTCATTTCTCATAATGGCCCGGTGTTGGTATATAAATAGGCTGTGTGGGCTTACCTATATTCTGTAAGTTGCCTTGTGCTTTTAGGCGACGGATTTGTCTACTGGCCATACTTTGAGTGAAACTGCAGAGCGACTGCATATTACTACGGGTTAATACAGGATGAGTTGCAAAATAGGCAGTAAGTTTCTTGTCGATCTCTTCTTCTGAAAGAGAAGCCGAATGTGGCTTGTATTTCGAACGTCGTAAGTGACTAGTCATGCACAAACTCTTTAAATCTCTGTCAGCCTGGAAATTAATGGACTTAAGTTTCACTTTGTCAGCACGAGTGGTAAGCGAGTGCACGGGTTCGGTAGCTTGCAATGTAATCTGGAAATAGCCGATTCCATCCAGATGTACTCGTTCTCCCTCGCACAGATGGTTGCCCATGCATCTACTCAATTCCATTAACATGGCTTCTACTTCTGCTTTCCCGAAAGTAGTTGCCATGTGGATTTCTCTTGCCAGCTTTTGAGTGGTCACATGTTGAAAATTAACCACCCGTGGGTGATAACTAGGTTCTTCCCCTTCTTTTTCCGGTTGGGGATTCTTATAAAACTCGAATTGTATTGCCATCTTTGTTTTAATTTAATGGTTATTTATATGTTATGTACTGATGCTCTTAGTGTATCTTGCTTTTATTCTTTTATTATTCAACCGCCATCCTGATTGTTCCACTACAGTGAACGGTTCTTTTCACTCTAGTAGACAGAACTTTTTACTGTAGTGAACAGGTCTGTGCACTCCAGTGGAACGATTGGGATGCTCTTTCAAAGATACGACATTATTAGGTGAAAAACAAGTAATTAACTAGTTGTTTGCATGAAAGAAATAGCTAGCTGTTTTCTAAGATAAGCTTGGCGGATAAACAGGAGAATAGTTGTGTCTGACTATGAGAAATACCCTGAAAGAGTATGAGAAATAGCGGTTTTTTGAAGAAAATCGATGAGGATAGTATGAGAAACACCTGTTTTAAAAACGTTTCTCATAATGTACTTCTTTGATTATATGTGCTTTATCTGAAATCTATGAGAACATGAGAAATAGAATTGAAAAATCTTTTCTAGTAGAAAGATGAAATAAGTATTCTCTGAAAAGTTGTTTGTGTGGAATATTTACAGTATATTTGTATCGTAATAATCGCCCTACAAAACACATGCAGGACAAATAAATAAAGTAATGAGAATAACACTGGTAAGAGACGATGGCAAGGTGAACACTATGCGTACGTTGAGAATTGAACAGCTCGTGGAGCAAATGAAAGTGGAAACTAAAACACAGCCTGTCTCAAAAATGAGAGAAGTCCTGCCTTTTATGCTTCCGGGTGATAAAAATGACTATGTACAGAAAGTGCCGAAGCTGATACCTGCAGCCGCCTTTTTTCGCAAAGGCGGCATAACGACGATGAGTGAATACAACGGAATTGTGATGATTCAGGTCAACAACTTGTCCGGACGTATGGAGGCGGATGAGGTGAAAGAACGGGTAAAGGAGCTTCCGCAGACTTACTTAGCTTTCACCGGTTCTTCCGGAAAGTCTGTGAAAGTATGGGTACGCTTTACTTATCCCAATGATCGTTTGCCGACAACTAGTGAAGAAGCGGAGCTTTTTCATGCGCATGCCTATCGGTTGGCAGTGAAATTTTATCAGCCACAACTTCCTTATGATATTGAACTGAAAGTACCTTCGTTGGAGCAATATTGTCGTTTAACTTTTGACCCGCACTTGTATTTTAATCCCGAAGCAATGCCTATTTATATGAAGCAGCCTGCCGCTATGCCGGGTGAGGTGACTTATCGCGAACGGGTACAAACGGAAACTTCGCCATTGCAACGGCTTGCGCCGGGATATGAAAAGTGTAATGCACTTTCTGTCCTTTTCGAAGCTGCTTTTGCACGTGCGTTGGATGAAGAGACTGATTATCAACCGGAAGGAGACAAACAATCGCTGTTGATCAACCTCGCAGGACATTGTTTCCGTGCCGGTATTCCAGAGGAAGATACAGTGCGATGGTCTCGTGCTCATTATCGCTTGCCGAAGGACGATACATTGGTTCGGGGAACCGTGCGGAATGTATACCGCACTTGTGAGGGATTTGCGAGTAAAAGTAGTCTGTTGCCGGAACAATTATTTGTCATGCAGATGGATGAGTTTATGAAACGGCGTTATGATTTTCGTTTCAACCAGTTGACATCACAAGTGGAATGTCGCGAACGGAACAGTTTTAATTTTTATTTTCATCCGGTGGATAAACGGTTGATGGCAAGTATTGCAATGAATGCACATTATGAAGGGCTTAAGCTGTGGGATAAAGACGTGGTACGTTACCTGAATTCGGATCATGTGCCGGTTTATCAGCCTATCGAGGAATTTCTTTATGACCTTCCTCATTGGGATGGTAAGGACCATATCGGCGATCTTGCCAAGCGAGTTCCTTGCGATCATCCTCATTGGGCGCAATTGTTTCGTCGTTGGTTTCTTAGTATGATAGCGCATTGGCGTGGAATGGGAAAGAATCATGCAAATAGCACTTCTCCTATATTGATAGGTCCACAGGCTTATCGTAAGTCTACATTTTGCCGGTTGATTTTGCCTCCATGCTTGCAGGCTTATTATACGGATAGCATTGATTTCAGCCGGAAGCGGGATGCCGAGTTATACTTGAATCGCTTTTTATTGATTAATATGGATGAGTTCGATCAGATTGGCATCAATCAGCAGTCTTTCCTCAAGCATATTCTGCAAAAGCCCGTTGTCAACACACGACGACCGAATGCTTCGGCTGTGGAGGAACTTCGTCGGTATGCCTCTTTTATAGGAACGAGCAACCATAAAGATTTGCTGACGGATACTTCCGGTAGTCGCCGTTTTATCGGTGTTGAGGTGACAGGAGTGATTGATGTGGTCCGTCCTATTGATTATGAGCAATTGTATGCGCAGGCAATGGCACTGCTGCGTAGTAATGAACGCTACTGGTTTGATGAGAAGGAAGAAGCGATTATGACGGAGGCGAACCGGGAGTTTGAGCAGTCGCCAGCAATCGAGCAGTTATTCCAGGTGTATTACCGGGTAGCGGAAGAGGAAGAAGAGGGAGAATGGTTACTTGCTGCAGATATACTTCAGCGGATACAAAAGGCAAGTAAAATGAAGATTTCTTCCGGGCAGGTTAATTATTTCGGGCGTATTTTGCAGAAGCTGGGAGTAAAGTCATTCAGGAAAACACGCGGAGTTTATTATCATGTGGTGGCTGTTGGGCAAGGGTGATGATGAAATAATGCACGAGATGTGCATTTTATTATTTTATAATAATTATCTTTGCGTAATAACGTGAGATATACGAAGACTATGATAAGAAATCCTTTTATAACAAGTGGATATGTGTCTGCTGATTATTTTTGTGACCGTCAGCAGGAAAGCGAACAGTTGGTACGCGAAGTGATGAATGGGAATAACCTGGCTCTTGTCTCTACCCGACGAATGGGAAAGACGGGCCTGATCCGTCATTGCTTTCAGTTTCCTGAAATTAAGCAGGACTATTACACCTTCTTCATTGATATATATGACAGCCGGTCATTGCGCGACTTGGTATTTGCACTTAGTAAAGAGATTTTGGAAGTACTGAAACCTATAGGGAAGAAAGCTTTGCATGGTTTTTGGGAATGTGTGAAATCTTTGCAGGCCAGTATCTCTTTTGATGTGAATGGTATGCCTTCTTTGAATTTGGGATTAGGAGATATACAAGCTCCGGCTACTACGCTCGATGAAATCTTCCGGTATTTAGAGCAAGCGGATAAGCCTTGTTTGATTGCCATTGATGAATTTCAGCAGATTACCGGATATGCAGAGAAAAATGTAGAGGCTACTCTCCGGACTTATGTGCAGCATTGTAATAATGCGCGTTTCATTTTTGCCGGGAGCCAGCGGCATGTGATGGGGAATATGTTTTTGACGCCTTCCAGACCTTTTTATCAAAGTGTGTCAATGATGCATTTGGAAAGTATTCCTTTAGAAGAATACATTCGTTTTGCATGTATGCATTTCAAACGTGCAGGCAAAGAAATGGAAGAAAGTGCTGTTACCACAGTTTATCAACAGTTTGAAGGAGTCACATGGTATATACAAAAAGTATTGAATACACTTTATGATATGACCCCGGAGCACGGAGTCTGTAAAGTGGAAATGGTGTCAGAGGCTATTCGGCAGATTATTGATTCATTCAGATATACTTATTCGGAAATCCTTTTTCGTTTGCCGGAAAAGCAAAAGGAGTTACTGATTGCTATCACTAAAGAGGGAAAAGCGAAAGCTATCACTTCCGGTGCTTTCATAAAGAAATACAGACTGGCTTCAGCCAGTTCTGTGCAGGCAGCATTGAAAGGATTATTAGAAAAGGATTTTGTGACCCAGGAAAAGGGAGTGTATCAAATATATGATCGTTTCTTGGGTATTTGGTTGAAAGAGAATTATTGAGTCGTTTTTTGTTTGTTGAAACGTGCTTTTCGATAAATCGCGTTAATAATTAGCTGAAACTACTGCCTGTTAATCAGTTTTATTGTATCTTTGCGGTCTTAACTTTTTTAATGGTAAATAATGAAGGAATTTCTACAACTAATGCGACGTTTCGTGTCGCCTTATAAGAAGTATATCGGCTGGGCTATTTTGCTGAATATTTTGTCTGCTGTATTCAACGTGTTCTCATTTACTTTTTTGATTCCTATTTTGAGTATTCTGTTTAAAACAGAAGGAGCGGATAAAGTATACCATTTTATGGAATGGGGTAGTGGTGATTTAGCAGATGTTGCCAAGAATAACTTCTATTATTACATATCTCAAATGATAGTGGATAATGGTCCCACTGTGGCTCTTATTTTCTTGGGATTGTTCCTGATGGTGATGACATTGTTTAAAACCGGTTGTTACTTTGCTTCTTCAGCTGTGATGATTCCATTGCGTACAGGAGTGGTACGTGATATTCGTATTATGGTATATGCTAAGGTTATGCGTCTGCCAATGTCTTTTTTCTCTGAAGAAAGAAAGGGGGATATCATAGCCCGTATGAGTGGTGACGTGGGAGAGGTGGAAAACTCCATTACTAGTTCGTTGGATATGTTGATGAAGAGTCCAATCCTGATTATTATATATTTCGTGACATTGGTTGCTGTTAGTTGGCAGTTGACTCTTTTTACTATTATTGTATTGCCGGGAATGGGCTGGTTGATGGGAGTGGTCGGAAGAAAACTGAAACGCCAGTCACTGGAAGCACAGGCAAAGTGGAGTGATACGATGTCGCAATTGGAAGAAACACTGGGAGGTTTGCGCATCATCAAGGCTTTTATTGCGGAAGATAAAATGATTAACCGCTTCACCAAATGTAGTAACGAACTTCGGGATGCAACAAACAAGGTTGCTATACGTCAGGCTATGGCACATCCGATGAGTGAGTTTTTGGGAACCATTCTGATTGTAGCCGTACTGTGGTTTGGTGGTACATTGATTTTAGGCAAGAATGCCACGATTGATGCTCCTACATTTATCTTCTATATGGTTATCTTGTATAGTGTAATCAATCCGTTGAAAGACTTTGCTAAAGCAGGATACAACATTCCGAAAGGTTTGGCTTCTATGGAACGTGTTGATAAAATCCTGAAAGCAGAGAATAAGATTAAAGAGATTCCGAATCCGAAACCGTTGAAAGGTTTGAATGACAAGATTGAATTTAAAGATATTTCTTTCAGCTATGATGGTAAAAGAGAGGTACTGAAACATGTAAATTTGACAGTTCCCAAAGGAAAAACGATTGCACTGGTTGGACAGTCTGGTTCCGGTAAATCTACCTTAGTCGATTTGTTGCCACGTTACCATGATGTACAGGAAGGTGATATTACCATTGACGGAACGAGCATCCGCGACGTGCGTATTGCTGATTTGCGTAGTCTGATTGGTAATGTAAACCAGGAAGCTATTTTGTTTAATGATACATTCTTCAATAACATTGCTTTTGGTGTGGAGAATGCGACAATGGAACAAGTGGTAGAGGCAGCAAAGATTGCCAATGCACATGATTTCATCATGGAGAAACCGGAAGGATATAACATGAATATCGGTGACCGTGGTGGTAAATTGTCCGGTGGTCAGCGCCAGCGTATCAGTATCGCCCGTGCCATCCTGAAGAACCCTCCGATTCTGATTCTCGATGAGGCTACTTCTGCATTGGATACCGAATCAGAACGTCTCGTGCAGGAAGCGTTGGAACGTTTGATGAAAACACGTACAACGATTGCTATTGCCCACCGTCTTTCTACTATTAAGAATGCAGATGAAATCTGCGTGTTATATGAAGGAGAAATTGTAGAACGTGGTAAGCATGAGGAACTTATAGAATTAAACGGCTATTACAAACGCCTGCATGATATGCAACAACTGTAATGCAGCAATTGTAATTTTTTGATAATGCAATGATATTATTAAGTTTTGATACAGAAGAATTTGATGTACCTCGTGAACATGGCGTAGACTTTCCGCTGGATGAAGCGATGAAAGTATCAGTCTATGGTACGAACCGGATACTGGACTGCCTGAAAAAAAACGGGGTGAAAGCTACCTTCTTCTGTACAAGCAATTTTGCAGAAAATGCGCCGGAGGTGATGCGGCGCATTATGGACGAAGGACATGAAGTGGCTGCGCATGGATGTGACCATTGGCAGCCGCAGGCTTCCGATGTCAGCCGTTCAAAAGAAATCTTGGAACGTCTTACCGGCAGAACGATAGAAGGCTATCGCCAACCGCGTATGTTTCCCGTATCAGATACAGAACTTGAACGAATGGGGTATGTGTACAACTCCTCACTGAATCCCGCATTTATCCCCGGAAGATATATGCATTTATCAGAGCCGCGTACCTGCTTTATGACAGGCAAACTACTTCAAATCCCGGCTTCTGTAACTCCATGGATTCGTTTCCCGCTATTTTGGCTGTCTTGTCATAATCTGCCGATGTGGCTTTATCAAAGCCTGGTAAACCGGGTATTGAAACATGACGGATATTTTGTGACCTATTTCCACCCATGGGAGTTCTATCCGTTGGGTGAACATCCTGAATTTAAAATGCCTTTTATCATCCGCAACCATTCCGGCAAAGGAATGGAGGAACGTTTGGATATGCTTATCCGCAACCTGAAAGAAAAAGGCTATCCTTTTATGACTTACTCGGAGTTTGCGCAGATAAAACTGGCTGAACTAAATAAACCGGACGAAAAATGATTAAATTGGCTATTGTATCCCCCTGCTATAATGAGGAGGAAGTGTTGGAAGAGTCAACCACCCGTTTGACAGCTTTGTTTGATGACTTGGTGGCGAAAAAAAAGATCAGTGCCGACAGTTTTGTGCTCTTTGTGAATGATGGCAGTAAAGATCGTACATGGAGCATTATTAAACAACTGCACCGGACGAATCCATATATAAAAGGAATGAACCTGGCTCGCAACGTAGGACATCAGTATGCCATCATGGCCGGTATGATGACCGCTAAAGACTGGAGCGATGCCGTTATTACCATTGATGCCGATTTGCAGGATGATCTGAATGCGATTGAGGAGATGATCGATGCTTATACACAAGGATATGATGTCGTATACGGGGTGAAAGTATCCCGCCAGGCAGATCCGATGCTGAAACGTCTTTCCGCAACCGCTTTTTATAAATTACAGCACCGGATGGGAGTAGAGACAATCTACAATCATGCGGATTTCCGTTTTTTGAGTAGGAGAGTACTGGAACAGCTGTCTCATTATCAAGAACGTAATGTCTATTTGCGTGGTATTATCCCATTGCTGGGTTTTCCTTCTACTACGGTAGATGACGTAATCCGGGAACGGACAGCCGGAACCTCCAAATATACAGTAAGAAAGATGTTCAGCCTGGCCTTGGACGGAATAACCTCTTTCTCGGTGAAGCCTATTTACGGTATTGTTTATCTGGGAATTATATTTGTTTTTATCAGTATACTGATAGGAATTTATGTATTGTATTCTTTAATTTCGGGTACGGCAGAGCATGGCTGGGCATCTTTGATGTTGTCTGTCTGGTTTGTCGGTGGAATTGTTCTAATGTCAATAGGAGCTGTCGGGTTGTATATTGGGAAAATCTATAAAGAAGTAAAACGTCGTCCGCTCTATAATGTGGAAGAAGTACTATACGATGACCAAGATAAGTAAAGCTATATTTGACAGGCATCCGGACTGGCGGGATAAGTTCTGGCAATTCGTTCGTTTCGGAGTTGTCGGCACTGTATCCTCGGCTATTCATTACGGAGTGTATTGTCTGGTTTTACTGGTTGCAAACGCCAATATCTCTTTTACGGCAGGTTATGCCGTCGGATTTATTTGCAATTATTTCCTGACTACCTTTTTTACTTTTCGTTCCAAGCCCTCGTCTCGCAATGCGGTTGGGTTTGGCTTTAGTCATCTGATTAATTATCTGCTTGAGATTGGTTTGTTGAATCTCTTCCTTTGGATAGGGGCAGGCGAACTTCTGGCGCCGATACTGGTGATGATAATTGTAGTACCTATCAATTTCCTAATTCTTCATTTCGTTTATATCTACAAAGGGAGAAAATAATTTTATTAAATCTCTTTCATTTAATTCATAAAAAGAAAAGGCTATTATGAAACGTTTTCTAAATCTTATTGTATATATACTTACGATACATGTTTCGGCTTTGCTGATCGCAGGACTGTTTCGCCTGGTACTTTTTATCTCATCCTATCATCAATTGACTTCTGAAGCCTTGTCGGATAAGAGCCTTTCAATGCTTGCTTTTGTGCATGGTGTCTGGTTTGATAATGTGATCGGTTGTTACATACTTCTGTTGCCGCTGGCAATTGCGGTGGTGTGTGGAGTCTGCAACTACTATGGGAAAGCATTGTTCCGTTTCTTCACAATCTTTTTCAGTGTGTTTTATGGACTGGTCTATTTAATCAGTGCGTCGGACATACCCTACTTTGCCTATTTCTTTAAGCATATCAATTCTTCTATATTCGAATGGTTCGGTTATGCAGGAACTACTGCCGGAATGATATTGGGAGAAAGTGCCTATTACTTGTCCATCGGATTATTCCTGCTCTTCTTGGCCGGGTTCATAGTATGGCTTGTCTGTCTGTCGCGTTATTTCCATCGTCGTAGCCTTACCATTTCCGCTTCGTTCCCATTTTGGAAGAGAGGAGTTGTGCTTCTGGTCGGAGCTTGTCTGATCGGCCTTTGCATCTTTGGAATTCGGGGGCGTACAGGTTATAATCCGATCAAAGTGAGTGCGGCATATTTCTGTCAGGATGCTTTTCTGAATCAATTGGGAGTAAGTCCGACTTTTAATCTGTTGACGAGTGTGATGGATGATATGCGTCCTGAAAATAAATACTTGCATCTGATGGATGAGCAGGAAGCCATAACTAAGGCGCAAGCTCTGCTCAATCGTCAGGGAGAGGTAGCTGTCTCACCGTTGGCTGTGTACAGACATGCTTCAAAAGCAGATAGTGTGCAGCAAGGTCGCCCCAATGTTGTACTGATTATGATGGAATCCATGTCCAGTAAACTGATGAAGCATTTCGGGCAATCAGAAACGCTGACTCCTTTCCTGGATAGTCTGTATACCCGTTCTATTAGCTTCCGTAATTTCTATTCGGCAGGAATCCATACGAATCATGGTTTGTATGCCACCTTATATTCTTTCCCGGCGATGATGAAACGAAACCTCATGAAAGGCTCTGTCATTCCCCGCTATTCGGGACTGCCTACTGTCCTGAAAGAAAACGGTTATTATAACCTTTTCTTTATGACGCACGAAGGGCAGTATGATAATATGAACGCTTTTTTCCGGACAAACGGCTATGATGAAGTGTTCTCACAAGAAAATTATCCGGCTGATAAGGTTGTGAATAGCTTCGGAGTACAGGATGATTTCCTGTATGATTATGCAATTCCGGTATTGAATCAGCGGGCTGCCACCGGAGAGCCTTTCTTTGCTACTTTGCTGTCCATCAGCAATCATCCGCCGTATGTGATACCTCCTTTCTTCCATCCGAAAACGAGTGAACCCGAGACGCAGATTGTTGAGTACGCGGATTGGGCTTTGCGTAAGTTTTTTGAAGAGGCACGTAAACAGTCCTGGTTTGATAATACGATATTTGTGTTGGAAGGAGATCATGGCAAATTGGTGGGAGACGCCGAATGTGAGCTGCCGGAATCTTATAACCATATCCCGCTGATGATTTACTCCAGCCGTATTCATCCGGAAGAGAAAAACACTTTTGGAGGTCAGGTAGATATACAGCCTACGATATTGGGGCTGTTGAATATTGATTATCTACAGAATAATTTTGGAGTAGATTTGCTGAAAGAAGAACGTCCCTGTATGTTTTATACTGCCGACAATATGATTGTGGGACGCAATGATACGTTATTGTATCTTTTTAATTACGAGACGCAGCAGGAGTTTACTTATCATATAGACAATGGCAAATTGAAAGCCGTTCCGATGGATGATCGCTTTTTGCCTTTAAAAGAATATAGTTTTTCCATGCTCCAATCGGCAGAGTTCCTTGTGAAGCATGGAAAAACGGTAAATTCTGTCCCTTTTACTCAACAATAGGAGTAGTTTCGGTTTTTTCAGGCTGTTCGTTTTTAACGAACTTGTATACTTTGGCTATTTGCCGGAGCACTCGTTTAGGAGATTCGTAAACCTGTTCGAACTGATACCCCTCTTTCTCAAATTCAGGAAGATATTTCTCTGCGTCATTGGTGCCGATCAACAAGAAACCTTTGGCAGGACGTTTTTGGTAGAAGTTGTCGAGACGGTTATGCAGGTAGAAATTAATCTCGAAGTAATGTACAGGGTCACCTGCTGCATGCAGACTTTCTTCAATGAATTCGTACATAGTCCCTTCGCTTTCCGGCGCAATCTTTTCGATCTCTGCAGCGACGAATTTGACGGATTTCGAATTTAATGCTGCCGGCTGATAAGCACCGTCCAATGCAAGGTATAATCCCATGGTAAGCACGACGAGGGCATACAGGAAGCGGTTGCTCAATGCATGTTTCCGTTGATAGAACCACCAGTAGATACCGAGGACGGTAGGAACGGCAATCAGCAACAAGGCTCCTGCACCGCTGATATTTTGTATGGCGCGCATGAAATTAATGTTGTCCTGTGCGTGACGGCCGTGGAAGATTGTTTCAGGGATGAGCCCGCATTTTAATACAATGAAGCAAGTGAACAGCAACAGGCTGATTACCGCAAGAATACTTCCATATACTTTGATGACTTTGGATTGCTTCTTGACCAGATAAAATAGATATTTGGCAAGGAAATAAGCAATGAAAGGATAGATAGGCATCAGATAGACGCTGCGTTTGCTCTGCGGAATGCAGTAGAAAACGAAGATGACGACAATACTGGTGAAAGAGAATAAATCCACCGGATCCATATTCTTTATCCAAGCAGTGAAACGTTTCCACCAAGCGGCAGGCTGGATATTGAATTTATGGTAAGTCAGGCTGAACAGGGAAAGTACGACTAACAGTGTCCAGGGAACATATCCGGCAAACAAGGTCACGAAATTATAGTGCCAGGGGTTCACGCATGAATTATAGCTCATGGTATTGGTCATGCGACCGAGGTTTTCCTCCATCACTAATGCGATGAATTCTTCTCCACCTTGTTGGTAAGCAGCTACGTACCAGCAGATAGGCAGGATGAGAGAAAGGATAGCCCAGGCGGAAAGTAGCAGGAATGCCTTGAAGAAGTTGACACCCCGGAGTAACAAGAATATGCCTACAACTAAGCATGGAATGATAGTACCTACCGGTCCTTTAGTCAGTGTTCCGCAACTCATCAGGAGAATGGCCAGCCAGGGAATACCTTTAAGCCCCTTCTCATACCATCTGTAGAGACAATATAGAGCGCCAACGGTGAGCGCTGTCAATACCATGTCCACCCGGCAGTTGGCTCCGGCCCGGTGTAATTCGAAATTAGTCAGGGTAATAAAGGCGGCCAATAACGCCAGTTGCACTCCTTTTCTTTTGGCAAAGAACAGAAAGCCGCAGAGAGTCATGGCAATCAAGGCGATGGCGGACGGCAGGCGGGAGGTCATTTCTGTGACTTGCCCTCCGTTCACTACTGCTGATACAGCAGCGATGCTCCAATGGAAGAAAGGCGGTTTGTAAGCCATTTCTCCTCCGTTGTTTCTGGGTAAGATCCAGTTTCCGCTATCCAGCATGGAATAGGAAACAATAGCTTCGCGAGGCTCACCTTTCGTGTGGTATTCCGACAAGCCGAGGAAAGGCAGGATAGTAACTACGCAAATGACTAATAACAGCCAGAAAGCTTTGTTTGAAGTCAATGTTTTCATCTTTTCTTATGATTGAAATTTATGTTCTTTTATTTTCTGCCGAAGTCGGCCGGAATTTCTCCCCATTCTTTCGTTTCCCATTTCAGGATACGAGTGGTATATGTATTTTCCCGCAACCATTTTTCTGCCCGTTCGATCAATAAAAACAGTTCTTCCGTTTCCGGAGTGCGGGGGAGCTTGGTTTTGCACTTCTTCTGTCGTACCCAGCTGATCGCATTGGCGCTATCACTGTAAATAGGCATGTCGAAACCTTTGTTCTTCAACAACGCCAACCCGTGTACGATGGCTAGAAACTCACCGATATTATTCGTGCCTTTCATCGGGCCGAAATGAAAAATTTCCTGCCGGCTGGCAATGTGTACTCCACGATACTCCATCGGTCCCGGATTGCCGCTACAGGCTGCATCGACTGCCAGGCTATTGTCGATCACGCAAGAGGGTAAAGTATCTGACGAAGGTTTGGAACCTCCTGATTTAGACTTTGCGTTTTTGCCGATATAAGCGTATGGAGACATTGTCAGCGCGCGTTCCGCTTCTTCGCGCGTATCGAATGATTTGTATTTGGCAGCTTCGTATCCTTTGATTTGAAGCTGGCAGTCTGTCCAGGAAGTGTAAATCCCGGGTGTGACGCCTTCCCATACGACATAAAATTTTTGTTTTGCCATTTTTCTGACGATAAATTTAGATAGTCAATGAATTGACGCTGCGAAGGTACAAATATATTCTCTAACTGAACAAGTTAGGGGGGATACTTGTTATAAAAAAAAGAGAGTTTTAAGAATATAAAATAAGAAAGGAACTATGATGGAAAGATCTTTTAGTGAAGCTTTGAAACAACGTCGGACTTACTATTCAATTACTAATCAGTCACCTATATCCGATCAGGAGATCGAATGTATCGTTAATATGACCGTGTGTCACGTACCGTCAGCATTCAATTCGCAGACTACACGTGTGGTGCTCCTGTTGGGAGAATCTCATAAGAAACTGTGGCAGATCGTGAAAGATGCATTGAAGAAGATTGTACCGGCTGAAGCTTTTGTAAAGACAGAAGAGAAGATAGATCATTCCTTTGCCTGTGGCTACGGAACTGTACTGTTCTTTGAGGATCAAAAAGTAGTGAAAGGACTTCAGGAGGCTTTCCCGTCTTATCAGGAGAATTTCCCGGGATGGTCATTGCAGACTTCTGCCATGCACCAGCTGGCTATCTGGGTGATGCTTGAGGATGTAGGTTTCGGAGCATCGCTGCAACACTATAACCCGTTGATTGATGAAGAAGTGCGCCGTGCATGGAACTTGCCGGAACATTGGCATCTGATTGCGGAAATGCCGTTCGGACTTCCTATTGGCAAACCGGGTGAAAAAGAATTTCAGCCGCTTGAAGAACGGGTGAGAATCTTTAAATAAATCGGGAATGAAGAATGAATAATGAAGAATTGGATGGCATAATGGCTAAAATTCTTCATTCTTCATTCTTCATTCTTCATTAAATGATTAATTTTGTGAGCAAAATTAGTCATTTATGGTTCGTATCTTCCTTACCGGCTATATGGGTGCCGGAAAAACGACGCTGGGTAAAGCATTTGCCCGGCAAATGAATATACCGTTCGTTGATCTGGACTGGTATATCGAAGAGCGTTTTCACAAAACCGTTGGAGAATTATTCACTGAACGAGGCGAAACAGGATTCAGGGAACTGGAGCGGAATATGCTTCATGAAGTAGCCGAGTTTGAGAATGTGGTAATTTCGACGGGAGGTGGAGCGCCTTGTTTTTTTGATAATATGGACTTTATGAACCGGACCGGAAAGACGGTTTTTCTCGATGTGCATCCGGATGTGCTGTTCAGACGCTTGCGTGTGGCTAAACAGCAACGCCCTATTCTTCAGGGGAAAGAGGATGACGAACTGAAAGCGTTCATCGTTCAGGCGCTTGAGAAACGCGCACCTTTTTATCACCAGGCACAATATATCTTTAATGCAGACGAATTGGAAGACCGTTGGCAGATTGAAGCATCGGTGCAACGTTTGCAACAACTTCTTGGATTATAATCTGTGCCTAAATTGTATATCAGACTTTATTTTTTTGATACTCTGTTATTGTTCATTCAGTCAATATTAGTACCTTGCACTCGTTATGAGATTTTTTTATTGACTAATAACACAAAATTAAGGTAAAGTCTATATCATGAAAATTTTAAAAGAGAAATTTGGAGAGTTATCCGCTAGAATAAAAGCGTCCGGACAGCCTGCAAGGACATGGTTTCCACAGTATACACCGGCCTCATTATTAAATGCGGAAAATTGGTGGGAAGCATTGGCTGTATGTGAATATGCTTTGGACACAAAAGAAGACGAGAAATTAACAGAAGATTTTTTTGAACTGATATTCAGTGCTTTTGACTGTAACGTAGAGGTCGATCTCAACGCAGAAGAATATGAATTCTGGTGGGAGAAGGTAATGCAGGTATGCGACCGTGTAGCTGTGTTTAGCGGTGCGGGATGGGCACAGAAGGGTGCGCAATATTCTGAAGCCCGTTATGGAAAGCGGGATATGAGTTATTTGTTTCCGTATTACGAAAAGGCTGCCGATATGGGTTGGGCTGAAGCGGAAGCAACTGTTGCCTATTGGCGATACATGGGATTCTATTGCGAGCAAAATAAAGAAGAGGGCGAACGACGTTTTGCCGCTCTCACTTCTCCCGAAGCTATTTTATGGGGAAAACATTATCGTGCTTTTGTCGAAGAATTTACAGGAGATAAAGCGAAGGCGTTGCAGATACGGAATGACCTGCTTGCCGAACTGCCTGAAGGAGAACGTTTGCGTGCTCATGTATATGCAGCACTGGGAGACGCGCTCGACAGGGCGGAAGGCAGTGTGGCAGAGGAAGCTGCTTACTACGAAAAGTCTCTGGAGATAGTTCCCAATCTTTATAGTCTTAAAAATCTGGCTACCCTTTATTTCCGTTATCCGGAACTGAATAAACCGAAAGAACTGGGCTTTGAACTTTGGGAAAAAGCCTGGCATGCAGGTGTGTGGTCTGCCGCTAACTTCCTGGGATATAATTATCAGGAAGAAGAATGGCTGGATATGCCGAAAGCTATTGAATGGCTGGAAAAGGGGATGCTTTATTGTGAATCTTACAGTGCGTATGAACTGGCGCTGATCTACCTGTATAATGATGAATATAAGAACGTGGAACGCGGACTGATGTGTCTGAACCGTTGCGTGGAAGATAACTATATACAAGGTATAGAAGGACTGGCTAATATCTATTTCAACGGTGAATTGGTGGAAGAGGACATGAATCGTGCGAAAGAATTGTTGGAGAAGGCTATTGAACTGGGTTCGGGAAATGCAGCTTATCGTCTAGGCTGGATGTATGAGCGTGGCTTCTTGTCTGAACAACCGGATTATGTGAAGGCGTTAGAGTATTATGAAAAGGCAGCTTCGCTGAACAATGCCGACGGATATTGTCGGATGGCGCTTTACCTGGCTAATGGATACAGCGGTGTAAAAGATGCCGATAAGTCGAGAGAATGTTATGAAAAAGCAGCCGAACTGGGTTCCTGCTTTGCTCTTGTAGAACTGGCGTTCTTGTATGAGAATGGCGATGGGGTGGAGAAGAACTATGAAAAGGCATTTGAACTGATTAGTAGGGCTGCCGGACAGGGTTATCCTTATGCGATGTTCCGTTCTGGTCTTTATATGGAAAAAGGTGTTCTTGGTGAAGCAAAACCGGAAGAGGCGTTCGCTTGGTATACAAAGGCGGCAGAAGCGGATGATAATGATGCGATCTTTGCTCTGGGACGCTGTTATAAAGAAGGAATCGGAACGGCAGAAGACTGGGATAAGGCACTCGAATGGTTCGGCAAAGGAGCGGAGAAGGAAGAGTCCCGTTGTCTGACAGAGCTGGGCCTGGCTTATGAAAATGGCAATGGCGTGGAAGAAAATCCGCAAAAGGCTGTGGAATATATGATGAAAGCTGCTGAACAGGACTATGGTTATGCCCAGTTTAAGATGGGAGACTATTATTTCTTTGGTTGCGGTCCCTGTCTGGAAGACAATAAAAAGGCTATGGAATGGTATGAGAAGGCTGTGGCCAACGAAATTCCAATGGCAATGTTGCGTATGGGTGAGTATTACCTGTATGATTATGACAGTCTGAACGAATCGGAAAAGGCTTTTGCCTATTTCAAGAAAGCTGCCGAATACGAGTGGTATAGCGAAGGATTGGGTATCTGTTATGAAATGGGTATCGGAGTGGAAGATAATGAAACGGAAGCTTTTAAATATTATACGCTGGCTGCGGATAATGGAAATACGATGAGTATGTATCGTACCGGACTTTGCTATTACAACGGAGTAGGTGTGAAACAGAACTATGCCGAAGCTTACCGCTGGTTTACGGATGCGGCAGGGAATGAAAATATTGCTGCGACTTATTATCTCGGTAAGATGATGATGTATGGCGAAGGTTGTACTCCTGATCCGGAAGCTGCGGTGCAATGGCTGCTGAAAGCTGCTGAAAAAAATAGCGACAAAGCGCAATTTGAACTTGGAAATGCCTATCTGACGGGCAAAGGCGTGGAAGAAAACGATGAAATTGCAATGGAATGGTTCGAAAAGGCCGCAGAGAATGGCAATGAGAAAGCTCTTAAAATTACCGGAAGGAGGAGAAAGTAAAAGAGGAACATGGAAAAAGAAGGGAATAATCTGTTTCAGGTCAATCTTAAAGGTATGATTGCCCTGTTATCAGAGCACATTTATAGTAACCCGAATACTTTTGTTCGCGAACTGTTGCAGAATTGCGTAGATGCCATCACGGCACTACGCAATATCGACGAGAATTATAAAGGACGTATCGATGTCTTTCTGAATGAAGACAAAACGGTGGTGTTCAGGGATAATGGAGTCGGACTGAAAGAAGAGGAAGTTTATCGTTTTCTGACGGTTATCGGAGAGAGTTCAAAACGGGATACTCCCGATGCGGACGATTTTATCGGAAGGTTCGGTATCGGATTGTTATCTTGTTTTGTGGTGACTAATGAAATCACCGTGGAGAGTCGTTCGGCAATGGGCGGACAGCCTGTTTGCTGGTGTGGCAAAGTAGATGGGACGTATCAGCTGACTTTATCGGACGAAGAACGGCCTATCGGGTCGCAGGTGGTGTTGCATCCGAAAGGAGACTGGATGCATCTTTTTGAATATGAAACGTTTAAGAAGATACTGGTCAGTTATGGGGAAGTGTTGCCATATCCTATCTATCTGCATTATCAGGGGGAAGAGGAGTTGGTAAATACGCCTTCGCCTGTATGGCTTGACCCGAAGGCGACTCGCAAGGAGTTGCTGGATTATGGGGCAAAAGTATTCCAGTCGTCTGCTCTTGATGCTTTCCGGATTTATACTGAAAGTGGTAAGGTAGAAGGGGTGCTTTATGTTTTGCCTTTCCGAACACAATTTTCAGTACGCAATTCTCATAAGGTCTACCTTAAACGTATGCTGTTGAGTGAGGACGATTGTAACCTGCTGCCGCCGTGGGCTTTCTTTATCCGTTGTCTGGTGAATGCGGACGGATTGCTGTCTACTGCTTCCCGCGAGTCTTTGGTGAGCAATGACCAGTTGAAGGATGCACGGAAAGAGATCGGGGTAGCTATCAAGGATTATCTGCGGGGATTGGTGCAGAATGACCGAGCCATGTTCAACCGGATCTTGGATGTTCATCACTTCCATATCAAGGCGATTGCTTCGGAAGACAATGAATTGCTCCGTTTGTTTATGGATTATCTTCCTTTTGAAACAAATAAGGGGCTGCGTGGTTTTGGAAGTATTCGTTCGGCAAGCAATGTGATATGCTATACCAAGAATTTGGAAGATTTCCGTCAGGTGCGCCGTATAGCCGGAGCGCAAGGATGGTTGGTGGTGAATGCTGCTTACACTTTTGATGAAACTTTGTTGAAAAAGTATGTCCGTCTGAATCCGGAACTTACGTTGGATGAAATATCTCCTTCACGGTTGCTGGAACAGTTTGGCGAAGTGGAGGCGAATAAAGAGTTTCAGGCTTTTGAAATGAAAGCAAACGAGCTGTTGAAGCGGTTTGGCTGTGTCTGCCGTCTGAAACATTTTACTCCGGTGGATATTCCGGTAATCTTTGTGGCGGAGGAAAAGGAGAATGTAGCTAAAAGTGCCAATAATCCGTTGGCGGCTGTATTGGGGGCTGTGAATACTGCCAAGCAGATTCCACCGACACTCACTTTCAATGCGGATAACGAAATGGTGCAGACTTTATTGCAAATACAGGGAGACAATAAACTGTTTCAGCATGTGGTGCATATATTGTATGTACAGTCGCTTTTGCAAGGTAAATATCCGGTGAACAGTGAAGAAATGGAGCTTTTCAACCGTTCGCTTAGCGAACTGATGACTTCGAAAATGAATGATTTTATAAATTTCCTGAATTAAAAAAAGAATATGAGATACACACTTGAAATACAAAAACTGCTGTTGCAGACACAGAATGACAGCCTGCATCCCCGTGAAAAAGCTAATCTATTGAAAGAAGCTATCCGCATCGCTGATGAGAACGAAGATGTGGAATGGGCTACGGAGTTGAGACTGGATCTTATCTATGAACTGAATCTTCTTTCGGCAGATGCGGAAGAGATTACCGTGTTCTCTAAAATCCTGGATGATTACGAGAATCACAAGGATGTAATCAAAGAAGATGACTTGTTGTGGAAATATAAATGGATCTGGGCTTGTACGTTCGATCTGCCGGAAATTCCGATGGAACAGGTGAAAGCGATCGGTGAGGATTATAAAACCCGTATTCTCCGGAATGGATATTCTTTGCGGAGTTATTATCACCGCTGGTCTGTGGAATGTGTTTGGATGCGACAGTATGACAAGGCAAAAGAATACATTGACAAGATGCTGAATGAAAAGATAGACGGTCAGTCGTGTGAGGCTTGCGAACTGAATTTTATGCTGGATTATTATTTGGAAACAGGGCAGTTTGATGAGGCTTACAGCCGGGCGCAGCCATTGATTAATAAGCAGGTCACCTGTTATGAAGCCAATTTGCGGGCTTACTTGAAGCTCTCTTATTATGCACAGAAAGCTGGCAAACCGGAGGTGGCCGCTGATATGTGTGCACGTGCCGAAGAAGCATTGCAGGGAAGAGAAAAGGATGAATATCTTTTGCTCTACTTGGGATTGTTTATTGCTTATAATATAATGACGAAGCCGGAAAGAGGCTGGGAGTATGCCGAGCGGTGCATCGGTTGGAGTTTGCGTACGAATACGTTGAAGAAATATCGCTTCTCTTGCGATATGGTAGAGGCCTTGAAGTATGAGACCCGTCCGGAAGTCTCTTTGTCGTTGCCGGAGGAATTCCCTCTTTATCGTCCGGATGGAATTTATCAGGTCAGCGAGCTTCGCAATTATTTCTATCAGCAGGCGGAAGAGCTGGCACTTCGCTATGACGCCCGCAACGGAAATAGTGGTTATATGGACCGTTTGAAACAATTAATGTCCAATTAATTGCCAACATGTAGATTAATCCGTATTTTTGCCGTCCAATTATTTACTAAAAACACTGAATAACAGAAAATGAGAAAGTGGCGTATTGAAGATTCTGAGGAACTCTACAACATCACAGGTTGGGGTACCTCGTACTTTGGTATTAATGACAAAGGTCATGTCGTTGTTACACCTCGTAAAGATGGAGTATCCGTTGATTTGAAAGAACTGGTCGATGAGTTACAATTGCGTGATGTGGCATCTCCCATGCTGGTGCGTTTCCCGGATATTTTGGACAACCGTATTGAAAAGATGTCGTCCTGCTTTAAACAGGCAGCCGAGGAGTATGGTTATAAAGCCCAGAACTTTATTATTTATCCGATTAAGGTCAACCAGATGCGCCCTGTGGTGGAAGAAATTATCAGCCACGGAAAGAAGTTCAATCTCGGACTGGAAGCCGGTTCTAAACCGGAACTCCATGCGGTGATTGCGGTCAATACGGACTCTGACTCATTGATTGTTTGCAACGGATATAAAGACGAAAGTTATATTGAACTGGCTCTGCTTGCCCAAAAGATGGGTAAACGTATCTATCTCGTTGTGGAGAAGATGAACGAACTGAAGCTGATAGCAAAAATGGCAAAACAGCTGAATGTGCAGCCTAATATCGGTATACGTATCAAACTCGCTTCTTCCGGTAGCGGAAAGTGGGAAGAGTCGGGAGGAGATGCCAGCAAGTTCGGCTTGACTTCCAGCGAGCTTCTCGAAGCGCTCGATTTTCTGGAGAGCAAAGGCTTGAAAGATTGTCTGAAGCTGATTCATTTCCATATCGGTAGTCAGGTGACGAAGATCCGTCGTATAAAAACGGCTTTGCGCGAGGCTTCACAATTTTACGTGCAGCTCCATTCAATGGGCTTTAAGGTGGAGTTTGTTGATATTGGCGGTGGATTGGGAGTGGATTATGACGGAACCCGTTCGTCCAATAGCGAAGGTAGTGTAAACTATTCCATTCAGGAATATGTAAACGACTCTATCTCTACGCTAGTAGACGTGAGCGATAAAAATGGTATCCCGCACCCGAATATCATAACGGAAAGTGGACGTGCATTGACGGCACACCATTCTGTTCTCATCTTTGAAGTTCTTGAAACCGCTACCTTGCCCGAATGGGATGACGAGGAGGAAATTGCTCCGGATGCACACGAATTGGTGCAGGAGTTATATGGAATCTGGGATTCGCTGAATCAGAACAAGATGTTGGAAGCATGGCACGATGCGCAGCAGATCAGGGAGGAAGCATTGGACTTGTTCAGTCATGGAATCGTGGATCTGAAAACCCGCGCACAAATCGAGCGTCTGTATTGGTCTATTACACGTGAGATTAATCAGATTGCCGCCGGTTTGAAGCATGCGCCCGATGAATTCCGTGGATTGTCCAAACTGCTTGCCGATAAATATTTCTGTAACTTCTCGCTGTTTCAGTCACTTCCTGACTCTTGGGCAATTGACCAGATATTCCCGATCATGCCTATTCAGCGATTGGATGAAAAACCGGAGCGTTCGGCTACCTTGCAAGATATAACCTGCGACTCGGACGGCAAAATTGCCAACTTTATCTCTACCCGTAACGTGGCTCATTATCTGCCTGTACATGCACTGAAGAAAACAGAACCTTATTATGTGGCTGTATTCCTGGTGGGTGCTTATCAGGAGATTTTGGGAGATATGCATAATTTGTTCGGTGATACGAACGCCGTGCATGTTTCGGTGAACGAGAAAGGATATAATATCGAACAGATTATCGACGGAGAAACGGTAGCGGAGGTGTTGGACTATGTGCAGTACAATCCGAAGAAGCTGGTACGTACGCTCGAAACTTGGGTGACGAAATCAGTGAAAGAAGGAAAAATCTCCTTGGAAGAAGGAAAAGAATTCCTTTCCAACTATCGTTCGGGGCTTTACGGATATACTTATTTGGAATAACCGGCAGGGTGCCGGAGCCGGATTCTCCATTCGGTGAACTTATTAGAAATCAAGAAATGAGAGAAAAACTAACAGTTATTAAGGTGGGTGGCAAAATCGTAGAAGAGGAAGCCACCCTTCGTCAGTTGTTAAATGACTTTGCCGCTATTGACGGACATAAAGTGTTGGTTCATGGTGGCGGTCGTTCGGCAACAAAGATTGCCGCGCAACTGGGTATTGAAAGCAAAATGGTAAATGGTCGTCGGATTACCGATGCCGAAACGTTGAAAGTCGTAACGATGGTGTACGGCGGATTGGTGAATAAAAACATTGTGGCAGGTCTGCAAGCACGCGGAGTCAATGCACTCGGATTGACCGGAGCGGATATGAATGTAATCCGTTCGGTGAAACGTCCGGTGAAAGAAGTAGACTACGGGTTTGTGGGGGATGTGGAACAGGTGGATGCCACTTTATTGTCGGATTTGATACATAAAGGCGTTGTTCCCGTGATGGCTCCATTGACACACGACGGTCACGGCAATATGTTGAATACGAATGCAGATACCATTGCCGGGGAAACAGCGAAAGCGTTGTCGGCTCTGTTTGATGTGACATTGGTGTATTGTTTCGAGAAGAAAGGTGTGTTGCGTGACGAGAATGATGACGACAGTGTGATTCCTCAAATCACCCGTGCCGAATTTGAACAATATGTAGCCGATGGCGTTATTCAAGGAGGTATGATTCCTAAGTTGGAAAATTCTTTTGAAGCAATAAATGCAGGAGTTTCTGAAGTGGTAATTACTTTAGCGTCAGCGATTAACGACTCTGGAGGAACGAGAATAAAAAAATAATTCAAAAAAAAGTAGTGGGCGACTGTAACTTTTCATATCCTAGCCCGTCATTATTATAGAGATGCAAGAAATCAGCTTCCGAAACGATATTTTGCCGTTGAAGGATAAACTCTTTCGATTGGCTCTCAGAATCACCCTGGATAGGGCCGAAGCCGAGGATGTCGTTCAGGATACCATGATAAGAGTGTGGAACAAGCGTGATGAGTGGTCTCAATTTGAATCGGTCGAAGCCTATTGCCTGATAGTGGCAAAGAACCTGGCGATAGACCGGAGTCAAAAGAAAGAAGCTCAAAATGTGGAACTCACCCCCGAAATGGAGGAAGAACCTGATGCAAACAGTCCGTACGACCAGATGATTCATGATGAAAGAATGAATATCATTAATAGACTGGTAAACGAACTTCCCGAAAAACAGCGGCTTATCATGCAACTGAGGGACATTGAAGGTGAAAGCTATAAAAAAATTGCAACCTTGCTGAATCTGACAGAGGAACAAGTCAAAGTGAATCTCTTCAGAGCCAGGCAAAAAGTAAAACAAAGGTATTTAGAAATTGACGAATATGGATTATAAGGATATAGAACAGCTCCTCGAGCGATACTGGCAATGCGAAACTTCCGTTGAGGAGGAAGCAACATTGCGCGACTTCTTCGCAAAGGAAGAAGTTCCGGCTCATTTGCTTCGCTATAAGAATCTGTTTGTTTATCAGCAGGTTCAGCAGGAAGTAGGACTGGGCGAAGACTTTGATGCACGTATTCTGGCAGAGGTGGAGCCTACGGTAGTAAAAGCGAAACGTTTGACACTGACCGGTCGTTTTATTCCTCTGTTCAAGGCCGCTGCCGTAATTGCAATCATCCTTTCTTTGGGGAATGTGGCACAACATTCTTTCTCCGGAGATGATGGAAGTGTATTGGCTACGGATACCATTGGTAAACAAGTAACTGCACCGTCGGTCGCTATCTCAAATGATGTGAAAGCGGAACAGGTCCTGGCGGATAGCCTGGCGAAGATCAACCACAAGGTGCAAGTTATAAACGAATAGACATTTTCATTTGCTTTAAACATATAATATAGTTAGTGTGCTTAATTAAAACAACAACGAAGGCGAAACTGTGAAGTTTTCAATTCTCTCAAATTTTTATAATGAAACTAACTAAATAAATGGGCTACCGCGCGATGCAGTAGCCCTTTTATGTTTTTAAACTGTCTTTATTTAAACTGTCTTTATTTGATCTGCCGTATATTTTTTCGTGGCGCATCCACTTCTTGAGGATCTCCTTTATAGGCAATATCACCGCTTCCTTTGACGCGGGCAACCAGCTTCTGACTGGCATAGCAGCTGATGTTGCCGGAGCCGCTAATGCTTGCGTCTGTGTTTTCTGCTTGCAAATCGGCAGCCTGAATATTTCCTGATCCGGCAATAGAATAGCTCGCTTGAATGGCTTTGCCGTTCAGATTGATATTGCCCGAACCGGAAATACTTGCCTGACATTCCTGACTTTCTATTTGTTGTAGTCTTACATCTCCCGAACCATTAATTGAAACGGCCATTTTTTGGCAATTGAATCCTTCTCCCTGAATGTCGCCCGAACCGTTGATGTGGAATTCAATATCTTTAGAGGTTTGTATCCCATTGATTAATCTTATATTTCCTGAACCGTTGACCGACAGCTTATTCAGCTCCGGAGCAAAAACTTTTATTTCCAGTTTTCCTTTCCAGATAGTGACATTCTTCTTGAATTTTATAATGAATGTACTACCCTCCACATACGTTTCTATAAGTGGTATGATGTTGTCGGAACCATGAATTTCGACATGGCTGCATGTGTCTTGCCAATAACTGATGTTGGCACTTCCCACTAGTTTGATTTCATTGAAGTGGTCGGCTTTCACTTCTTTGGAGATGTAATTCTTGCTGCCTACGATGTGTTTTCCCTGCAAGCAAGAGCCGGCAGTAAGTACTAGAAACATTCCCGTGACTAATACGAGCAATAAACTTGTTTTCATAATTACGCTTTTCTATGATTGATATAATGGTTAGACGGAAGAACTTGATCTAAAGTTGCATCTTCCATAAAGTTTTTCGTTAGCGTCTTCTTTTTTATTACTTTTGTGGCTGTTGATAGGAGGATTATAATGGATAAGATTATAGAAGATGATGAGTTAGGGCGTCTGGTGATACGCGTCAATTCACGTGCGAGAAGTCTTGTGTTTCGTACCAAGAGTGATGCTGTTTATGTTTCAGTTCCTCCTGGTACCACCCTGAAAGAAGTGAAACAGGCCATCGAGAATTTGCGTGGAAAACTTCTGGCCTCCCGGCAAAAAATCGCTCGTCCGTTGATTGATTTGAATTATAAGATTGATGCGGAGCATTTTAAACTATCTTTAGTGTCGGGCGAGAAAGATCAGTTTCTGGCTAATTCCCGTCTGGGGGTGATGGAGATTGTTTGTCCGCCTCATGCCGATTTTACAGATGAGAAACTGCAAAGCTGGTTGCATAAGGTTATTGAAGAATCGTTGAGGCGAAATGCAAAAAGTATTCTGCCTTCACGTTTGGCTTTCTTGTCCAAGCAATGCGGATTGCCCTATTCGAGTGTGAAAATAAACTCCAGTCAGGGCAGATGGGGGAGTTGTTCGGCTCGAAAAGCTATTAATTTATCCTATTACCTGGTTTTGCTACCTTCTCATTTGATAGACTACGTGTTGTTGCACGAATTATGCCATACCCGCGAGATGAATCATAGCGAACGATTCTGGGCGTTACTTAATCAATTTACAGAAGGAAAAGCATTGACCTTGCGGGGAGAATTGAGAAAGTACCGTACGGAAATATAAAATGCTTTACAGCCAAGATAATATTCTCGCATTGTCACGAACTTAGTTTATTCTATCTTGGGTAAAGCCTTGTAAGCTCCTATTTCTGGCTGTCTTCTAAATCTTATACATTCCTGATGATGGTTCGTTATGATACGTAATAGGGGGATATGTCTTTATTATTTGGCTAATTGTTTAATCCCGTCCGATTCTTTTTCAAACTGATAAGCCCCTCCTTTTTCGCTAAGATCAAATGTAGAGACTAATTCTGTGTTATTATCTACGATCAATAAAGCGCTTTGTTCTGCAAAACGTCCCACTTCTACCGTGTAAGGCTCTTCCGATATGGTTTTATTCGAAATGAGGCTGTCGTTGACAAACAAAGAGATAGAATCTCCGGCAAAACCTTTTACCAGACTGATTGTGTAGCTTTCGATGAAATGACGTTCTTCCTGCTTTTCCCGTTGTAGCCGCATACTCATGTATACGAAAATAACCACGACAAAAATGACGGCAAAAGCAAGAATTCCGTTACCTACCATAAACTGTTTATTTGTGTTGAGACGATGTGCCATAGTCGTTATTTTTTGAATTGTGGCGTAAAGATACGAATATAGCACTGTTAATTCATACTTTTTTTCTTTAATCTTTTGTAGTCGAATAGATTATTTATATCTTTGCAACCGGAAACGGATGAAAGGTGGAGGGGCAATTAAGCTCCTTTTTTTGTTCTTATATAGTTAATAAATGATAGAAAAGAAAACTGTTTGTCAGATTGTAGATGAGTGGCTGGAAGGAAAAGACTACTTTTTAGTAGAAGTAACTGTGAGCCCGGATGACAAAATTGTGGTCGAAATTGACCATGCAGAAGGTGTTTGGATCGAAGATTGTGTGGAGCTTAGCCGCTACATAGAGTCAAAACTGAACCGTGAAGAGGAAGATTATGAACTGGAAGTAGGGTCGGCCGGTATCGGACAGCCCTTTAAAGTACTGCAACAGTATTATATCCACATCGGACAAGAAGTGGAGGTATTGACTAAAGACGGACGCAAACTGGCCGGCATACTGAAAGATGCCGATGAAGAGAAGTTTACGGTAGCGGTACAAAAGAAAGTAAAACTAGAAGGAGCAAAACGTCCGAAACTGCAAGAAGAGGACGAAACCTTTACTTATGAGCAAATAAAATATACTAAATACTTAATTAGCTTTAAATAGTTATGGCCAAAAAAGAAGAAACAATCAGCTTGATTGATACATTTTCGGAATTTAAGGAACTGAAGAATATCGATAGAACGACGATGGTTAGCGTACTCGAAGAGTCGTTCCGTAGCGTAATCGCGAAAATGTTTGGCACCGATGAGAATTACGACGTGATCGTGAACCCGGATAAGGGTGACTTCGAGATCTGGCGTAACCGTGAAGTTGTGGCCGATGAAGATTTGACTAACCCGAATATGCAGATTTCGTTGAGCGAAGCACAGAAAATTGATGCTTCCTACGAAGAAGGTGAAGAGGTGACTGATGAAGTGATCTTTGCCAAATTCGGACGTCGTGCTATCCTGAATCTCCGCCAGACATTGGCTTCCAAGATTCTGGAACTTGAGAAAGACAGTATTTATAATAAATATATAGATAAGGTAGGTACGATCATCAATGCAGAAGTGTATCAGATCTGGAAGAAAGAAATGTTGCTCTTAGATGATGAAGGAAACGAGTTGCTGTTGCCTAAGACCGAACAAATCCCGAGCGATTTCTATCGCAAAGGTGAAACGGCCCGTGCAGTAGTTGCCCGCGTGGATAACAAGAATAATAATCCTAAGATTATCTTGTCACGTACTTCTCCCGTTTTCCTGCAACGTTTGTTCGAGATGGAAGTACCCGAAATTAATGATGGTTTGATTACCATCAAGAAGATTGCCCGTATCCCTGGCGAACGTGCCAAGATCGCGGTAGAATCTTACGATGACAGAATCGACCCTGTAGGAGCCTGTGTAGGTGTAAAGGGAAGTCGTATTCATGGCATTGTTCGTGAACTTCGCAATGAGAACATCGATGTAATCAATTACACATCGAACATCTCATTGTTTATACAGCGCGCTTTAAGCCCGGCTAAGATTTCTTCTATCCGTTTGAATGAGGAAGAGAAGAAAGCAGAGGTTTTCCTCAAACCGGAAGAAGTTTCGCTGGCTATCGGTAAAGGCGGTTTGAACATCAAACTGGCCAGTATGTTAACTGAGTACACTATCGACGTGTTCCGTGAGTTGGATGAGAATGTAGCGGATGAAGATATCTATCTCGACGAATTCAGAGACGAAATCGACGGATGGGTGATCGACGCCATCAAGGCTATCGGCATTGATACAGCGAAGGCTGTGTTGAATGCTCCTCGTGAGATGTTGATTGAAAAGACGGACTTGGAAGAAGAGACAGTGGACGAGGTAATACGCATTTTGAAATCGGAGTTTGAAGAAGGTGAAGAAATAGAGAATTGAGAATTGAGAGTTGGGAGTGAAAGAAATCCATACTCATTTCACTCTCAACTCTCCACTCTCCACTTCTTAAAGCTCCATTTATTCATTAATTTTAAAATATGACGATAAGGTTAAACAAAGTTACAAGAGATTTGAACGTAGGAATCGCGACGGTAGTTGAGTTCCTGCAAAAGAAAGGGCATACCGTAGAGGCTAATCCTAATACCAAAATTAGCGAGGAGCAATACGCTATACTCGTAAAAGAGTTTAGTACAGATAAGAACCTTAGACTTGAATCGGAGCGTTTCATACAGGAACGTCAGAATAAGGAACGTAATAAGGCGTCTGTTTCGATTGAAGGCTTCGAAAAGCAGCCGGAGAAACAGAAGTCGGAAGATGTGATTAAGACAGTCGTACCTGAGGATGCACGTCCGAAGTTTAAACCTGTCGGAAAAATTGATTTGGATAAACTGAATGGTCGTAAACCTGAAAAGGTGGAGAAGGAACCGGAACAGAAACAAGAAGAACCTGTTGTAGAACGGCCTGTCGTTAAACCCGAAGTAAAAAAGGAGCCCGAGAAGAGAGAACCCGAGGTGAAGAAAGAAGAGGTGGTGATACCTCCTGTTTCTGTAGTAGAGCCTACTCCAGTGGTAGTTGAGCCCGTAGTAGTGCCGGAACCTGTAGTGGAGACGAAGCCGGTAGAAGTTGAAAAAGTAGTAGAAGAAGTGAAAAAAGAAGAGCCGAAGGTAGTAGAAACTGCACCTGTGAAGGCGGAAGAACATAAAGAAGAAAAAAAGGTGGAAACTGCACAGGCTGAAGTAACCCCGGTAGCAGAAAAAGCTCCGGAGGATGATGGTGTTTTCAAAATCCGTCAACCGGAATTAGGCGCGAAGATCAATGTGATCGGTCAGATCGACTTGGCTGCATTGAACCAGTCTACTCGTCCGAAGAAAAAATCGAAGGAGGAGAAGCGTCGCGAACGTGAAGAGAAAGAGAAAATCCGTCAGGACCAGAAGAAACTGATGAAGGAAGCCATCATCAAAGAAATCCGTAAGGATGATTCTAAAGTGGTGAAGAACGGTCCGAAAGAAAGCGCAGATGCTGCTAAGAAAAAACGCAACCGTATCAATAAAGAAAAGGTAGACGTTAATAACGTTGCGACTTCCAACTTTGCTGCGCCGAGACCTAATATACAAGGTAAAGGCGGCAATGGTAATGGCAATAACAACGGTCAGGGCGGACAAGGAAATAATAACAGAAGAAATAACAACAATAATAAGGATCGCTTCAAGAAGCCGGTTATCAAACAGGAAGTGAGCGAGGAAGACGTAGCAAAACAGGTAAAAGAAACTCTTGCACGTCTGACAACCAAAGGTAAGAACAAGACGTCCAAATACCGTAAAGAAAAGCGTGAAATGGCTTCCAACCGTATGCAGGAATTGGAAGATCAGGAAATGGCAGACAGCAAGGTATTGAAGTTGACCGAGTTTGTTACGGCTAACGAACTGGCAACGATGATGGATGTATCTGTCAATCAGGTTATCGCTACTTGTATGAGCATTGGTATCATGGTTTCCATCAACCAGCGTCTGGATGCGGAAACAATCAATTTGGTGGCAGAAGAGTTCGGATTCAAGACAGAATATGTAAGTGCGGAAGTGGCACAAGCTATCGTTGAAGAAGAAGATGCACCGGAAGATTTGCAACCGCGCGCTCCGATTGTTACAGTGATGGGACACGTTGACCACGGTAAGACCTCTTTGCTCGACTATATCCGTAAGGCGAACGTAATTGCCGGTGAAGCCGGAGGTATTACACAGCATATCGGTGCATATAACGTGCAACTGGAAGACGGTCGCCGTATTACGTTCCTCGATACTCCGGGTCACGAAGCGTTTACCGCTATGCGTGCACGTGGTGCGAAAGTAACGGATATTGCTATCATTATTGTGGCTGCCGATGATAACGTGATGCCGCAGACGAAGGAAGCAATCAATCACGCGATGGCTGCCGGTGTACCTATTGTATTTGCAATCAATAAGGTAGATAAACCGACTGCGAATCCGGATAAGATTAAAGAAGAACTGGCTGCAATGAATTACCTTGTTGAAGAATGGGGTGGTAAGTATCAGTCACAAGATATCTCTGCCAAGAAAGGTATGGGTGTGGAAGATTTGCTGGAAAAAGTATTGCTCGAAGCAGAAATGCTCGACCTGAAAGCAAATCCGGACCGTAATGCTACGGGTTCCATCATCGAATCTTCACTGGATAAGGGACGTGGATATGTAGCTACTGTATTGGTATCTAACGGTACTCTGAAAGTGGGAGACATCGTACTGGCAGGAACCAGCTACGGACGTGTGAAGGCTATGTTCAACGAACGTAACCAACGCATCAAAGAAGCAGGACCTTCCGAACCGGCTTTGGTATTGGGATTGAACGGTGCACCTGCTGCAGGTGATACATTCCATGTTGTTGAAAGCGATCAGGAAGCTCGTGAAATCACCAACAAACGTGAACAGTTGGCTCGTGAACAGGGCTTGCGTACGCAGAAGATCCTTACGTTGGATGAGTTGGGCCGTCGTATTGCTTTGGGTAACTTCCAGGAATTGAACATCATCGTTAAGGGTGACGTGGACGGTTCTGTTGAGGCATTGAGCGACTCGTTAATCAAGTTGTCTACGGAACAAATCCAGGTAAATGTCATCCATAAGGGTGTGGGAGCAATTTCCGAGTCGGATGTTTCTCTGGCTGCCGCTTCGGATGCGATTATCGTCGGATTCCAGGTACGTCCTTCGGGTGCTGCCGCTAAGATGGCTGAACAGGAAGGTGTCGACATCCGTAAGTACTCTGTCATCTACGATGCAATCGAAGAGGTGAAGGCTGCTATGGAAGGTATGTTGGCTCCGGAACTGAAGGAACAAATCACGGCAACTATCGAAATCCGCGAAGTATTCAACATTACGAAGGTGGGTTTGGTAGCCGGTGCAATGGTGAAGACCGGAAAGGTGAAACGAAGCGACAAGGCTCGTTTGATCCGCGATGGTATCGTAATCTTTACCGGAAACATCAACGCGTTGAAGCGCTTCAAGGACGATGTGAAGGAAGTAGGTACAAACTTCGAGTGTGGTATCAGTCTGGTGAACTGCAACGACATGAAGGTAGGCGATATGATCGAGACATTCGAAGAAATAGAAGTGAAACAGACTTTATGATTTATGAGTTATGATTTATGAATTATAAGGGTATAAGGCCATTCGCGAAGTAATGGTTGCAACAATAGATGGGTGGTAATGTGGTACTATTTTATATGGGACACCACCTTACCACTTTATTGTTTTATCACCTGACAGAAATATAAATCACAGATCATAATCATAGAAACATAAATCATAAATCACAAATCATAAATCACAACGTGGCAACGATTGATATCATTATCCTTATTGTAATAGGCGCCGGAGCGGTGGTAGGCTTTGTAAAAGGCTTTATCCGCCAGTTGGCTTCTATTTTGGGGTTAATAGTCGGGCTGTTGGCGGCGAAAACTTTATATGCCTCTTTGGCGGAGAAACTTTGCCCGACAGTGACGGATTCGATGACAGTTGCGCAGGTGTTGGCTTTTATCATGATTTGGATTGCCGTGCCGTTGATTTTTGTACTGATAGCTTCGTTATTGACAAAAGCAATGCAGGCAATTTCGCTGAACTGGCTGAACCGCTGGTTAGGGAGTGGGCTGGGAGCACTTAAGTTTCTGTTGTTAACGAGTGTAGTGATCGGTGCGATAGAGTTTGTGGACAGCGATAATAAGTTAATTAGTGCAACAAAAAAGGAAGAATCTTTGTTATATTATCCGATGGAAACGTTTGCGGGGATCTTTTTCCCTGCTGCGAAGAATATGACGCAACAATATATATTAGAGAATAAAGATGCAACAAGAAGAACCCAATAAAATGAAACCCAATCAGAAAGACGAACTCGAAAAGAAGACTGATAATGAGTTTGTCCGGAAATTTGCGGAGGAGAAATATAAATACGGCTTCACCACAGAGGTGCATACAGACATCATTGAGCGTGGACTTAATGAAGATGTCATTCGTCTGATTTCATCGAAAAAAGACGAACCGGAGTGGTTGCTGGAGTTTCGCCTGAAAGCGTACCGCCACTGGCTGACGCTGGAGATGCCGACTTGGGCACATCTCCGTATCCCTGAAATTGACTATCAGTCGATTTCTTATTATGCCGATCCGACGAAGAAGAAAGAAGGACCGAAGAGCATGGAGGAAGTCGATCCTGAATTGATAAAGACGTTTAATAAACTGGGTATTCCTTTGGAGGAACAGATGGCTCTTAGCGGAATGGCGGTGGATGCCGTTATGGACTCTGTTTCCGTAAAGACTACCTTCAAGGAAACGCTGATGGAGAAAGGAATTATCTTCTGCTCGTTCAGTGAAGCCGTGCGGGAACATCCTGATTTGGTGAAGAAATATATGGGCTCGGTGGTAGGTTACCGGGATAATTTCTTTGCCGCGTTGAACTCCGCTGTCTTTTCTGACGGCTCTTTTGTGTATATTCCGAAAGGAGTACGTTGTCCGATGGAACTTTCCACCTATTTCCGTATCAATGCCCGTAACACGGGGCAGTTTGAACGTACGCTGATTGTGGCGGACGACGATTCATACGTTTCTTATCTGGAAGGATGTACAGCGCCGATGCGGGATGAAAATCAGTTGCATGCCGCTATCGTTGAGATAATCGTGCACGACCGCGCAGAGGTAAAATATAGTACTGTTCAGAACTGGTATCCGGGCGATGCGGAAGGTAAGGGCGGTGTATACAACTTTGTGACTAAACGTGGTAACTGCAAGGGAGTGGATAGTAAACTATCCTGGACACAAGTGGAAACCGGTTCGGCCATCACTTGGAAATACCCTTCCTGTATTCTGACAGGCGATAACTCGACCGCTGAATTCTATTCCGTAGCTGTAACGAACAACTATCAGCAGGCTGATACCGGAACGAAAATGATTCATCTGGGCAAGAACACCCGCAGTACGATTGTAAGTAAAGGTATCTCCGCCGGACATAGTGAGAACTCCTATCGTGGGTTGGTACGTGTGGCCGAGAAAGCGAATAATGCCCGCAATTATAGCCAGTGTGACTCTCTGTTGCTGGGAGATAAATGTGGTGCGCATACTTTCCCTTATATGGATATTCACAATGAAACGGCAGTGGTGGAACATGAAGCCACAACGAGCAAGATCAGTGAAGACCAAATATTCTATTGCAACCAGCGTGGTATTCCGACAGAAGACGCTATCGGGCTTATTGTGAACGGATATGCAAAAGAAGTATTGAATAAACTTCCGATGGAATTTGCGGTAGAAGCACAGAAGTTGCTTACTATCTCATTGGAAGGAAGCGTGGGGTGATTTACTAGTTGGCAATTTACGATTTACTATTTGGCTGCGCGCTTGTAGGAGGTAAATTGTCGGTAGTATAGGTTTTTAATAGTAAATAGTAAATGGAAAAATAGTACATATAATCATGTTAGAAATAAAAGACCTGCATGCCAGCATTAATGGCAAAGAGATATTGAAGGGTATTAACCTGACGGTGAATCCCGGTGAGGTGCACGCTATTATGGGGCCGAATGGCTCCGGTAAAAGTACGCTTTCTTCCGTATTGGTGGGAAATCCGGCTTTTGAGGTAACAAAAGGTTCGGTCACGTTTTATGGAAAGAACCTGTTGGAGTTGAGTCCTGAAGATCGTAGCCATGAAGGGATCTTTCTTAGTTTCCAGTATCCGGTAGAGATTCCGGGTGTGAGCATGGTCAACTTTATGCGTGCTGCTGTGAATGAGCAACGCAAATATAAAGGTCTGCCTGCGCTGACAGCCAGTGAGTTTCTGAAACTGATGCGTGAGAAACGTGCGGTGGTAGAGCTGGATAATAAGTTGGCTAACCGTTCGGTGAATGAAGGCTTTTCGGGTGGTGAAAAGAAACGGAATGAGATTTTCCAGATGGCCATGTTGGAACCGCGGTTGAGCATTCTTGATGAAACGGACTCCGGTTTGGATATTGATGCGCTCCGTATTGTTGCGGAAGGAGTGAACAAACTGAAAACTCCTGAAACAAGCACGATCGTTATTACTCACTACCAACGTTTGCTTGATTATATCAAACCTGATATTGTACATGTCCTTTATAAAGGTCGTATCGTAAAAACTGCCGGACCGGAACTTGCGCTGGAACTGGAAGAAAAAGGATATGATTGGATCAAGAAAGAAGTAGGAGAATAACAAATAATAAGTTATGATAGTTGAACAACAATATATAGACCTCTTCTCACAGACGGAAGCAATGATCTGCAAGCATAGCGCCGAAGTGCTGAATGCGCCTCGTGCAGCTGCATTTGCCGATTTTGAACGCCTCGGATTTCCGACTCGTAAGATGGAGAAGTACAAATATACGGATGTGAGCAAGTATTTTGAACCGGATTATGGTTTAAACTTGAATCGTCTGGCTATTCCGGTCAATCCGTATGAAGTGTTTAAGTGCGATGTGCCGAATATGAGTACCGCCCTGTATTTTGTGGTAAATGACGCATTTTATAATAGAGCACTTCCTAAAGTCAATCTGCCGGAAGGTGTGATTTTCGGCAGCTTGAAAGAAGTGGCCGGACAGCATCCGGAATTGGTGAAGAAGTATTACGGTCAGTTGGCAGATACTTCCAAAGATGGGGTGACTGCTTTCAATACAGCTTTTGCACAAGATGGTGTTGTATTTTATGTGCCGAAGAATGTAGTAGTAGAAAAACCGATCCAGCTGGTAAATATCCTGCGTGCAGATGTCAACTTCATGGTGAACCGCCGCGTACTAATCATCCTGGAGGATGGCGCGCAAGCCCGTCTGCTGATTTGTGACCATGCAATGGATAACGTGAACTTCCTGGCAACACAAGTGATTGAAGTATTTGCAGGTGAGAACACGGTATTCGATATGTATGAACTGGAAGAAACACATACAAGCACCGTTCGTATCAGTAACCTGTATGTAAAGCAGGAGGCAAACAGCAATGTATTGTTGAATGGAATGACCTTGCATAATGGTACTACCCGCAACACCACTGAAGTATTGTTGGCAGGAGAAGGAGCCGAGATAAACCTCTGTGGCATGGCAATTGCCGATAAGAACCAGCACGTAGACAATCATACAAGCATTGACCATGCCGTACCGAACTGCACCAGCAATGAGCTGTTCAAGTACGTACTCGACGATCAGTCGGTAGGCGCGTTTGCCGGACTGGTACTGGTGCGTCCCGATGCGCAACATACGAACTCCCAGCAGACTAACCGGAATCTTTGTGCTACGCGTGATGCGAGAATGTACACACAACCTCAATTGGAGATTTACGCGGATGATGTGAAATGTTCGCATGGAGCAACGGTAGGCCAGTTGGATGAGGGTGCATTATTCTATATGCGTTCACGAGGTATTGCAGAGAAAGAAGCCCGTTTGTTATTGATGTTCGCATTTGTCAATGAAGTGATTGATACCATTCGTTTGGAGGCACTGAAAGATCGCCTGCATCTATTGGTAGAGAAACGTTTCCGTGGCGAGCTGAATAGATGTCAGGGCTGTGCCATTTGTAAGTAACCACTAATAATTAATAAACGTGGATATTCAAAAGATACGTGAGGATTTTCCGATATTGAGCCGTACGGTTTACGGTAAACCTTTGGTTTATTTCGACAACGGTGCGACGACGCAGAAACCCCGTCTGGTAGTTGATGCGTTGGTGGATGAATATTATTCCGTTAATGCCAATGTGCATCGCGGTGTGCATTATCTTTCGCAACAAGCTACGGAATTGCATGAGGCTTCCCGTGAAACGGTGCGTCAGTTTATCAACGCCCGTAGCACGAACGAAGTTGTCTTCACCCGCGGAACGACGGAAAGCATCAACCTGCTTGTTTCCAGCTTTGGTGACGAATTTATGGAAGAGGGGGATGAAGTGATTCTTTCCGTGATGGAACATCATAGTAACATCGTTCCTTGGCAACTGTTGGCTGCCCGCAAGGGAATTGCCATCAAAGTGATTCCAATGAATGACAAAGGCGAACTCTTGCTGGATGAATACGAAAAACTATTTTCCGAACGAACGAAAATAGTCAGCGTGGTTCATGTTTCAAATGTGCTGGGTACGGTGAATCCGGTGAAAGAAATGATTGCAACGGCTCATGCGCATGGCGTACCTTGTCTGATAGACGCTGCACAGTCTATCCCTCACATGAAAGTGGACGTACAGGAGTTGGATGCTGATTTTCTGGTGTTCTCTGCCCATAAAATATACGGTCCGACAGGTGTCGGAGTGCTTTATGGAAAAGAAGAGTGGTTAGACCGCCTTCCGCCTTATCAGGGAGGAGGAGAGATGATTCAGCATGTCTCTTTTGAGAAGACTACTTTCAACGAACTTCCTTTCAAGTTTGAAGCCGGTACGCCCGACTACATCGGAACTACCGGACTGGCAAAAGCTCTTGATTACGTGAATGGACATGGACTTGAGCAGATAGCCGCCCATGAGCATGAACTGACAACTTACGCTTTGCAACGGCTGAAAGAGATTCCCCAGATGCGTATATTCGGTGAAGCAGCCGAACGGGGAGCAGTCATCTCCTTCCTGGTAGGAGATATCCATCATTTCGACCTCGGAACGTTGCTGGATCGTTTGGGTATTGCCGTGAGGACGGGACATCATTGTGCACAACCTCTCATGCAACGTCTTGGTATAGAAGGAACTGTACGGGCTTCGTTTGCCATGTACAATACGAAATCGGAAATAGATACATTGGTGGCGGGAATTGAACGCGTCAGCAAGATGTTCTAACAATATAAGCCGCTATTCCTGTGGGATGGCGGCTTTTTTTATTCTTTAACTAAAAAAAGATGCCTTCAAGTGCAGTGATTTGAGCTTTTGTGCGTCTAATAGGTAAAGAAACAAAATGTTCATTGAATATTAGGAGGGTCGTGAGACCATGCTCATATTATATAAATTCTCTCTCTTTAACATTAATCGCAGCTATATCGTAAGAAATTACGGTGTAGCTGCAACTTTTTTAGGGGGACTTGCGTCTAACTAAATACATATAACTTACAGATAACTAATAAAGAAAAAACTATGCTGATGACAACCACTCCCATCATTGAGGGAAAACGAATAGTGAAATATTATGGAATAGTTTCCGGAGAGACAATCATAGGTGCCAATGTATTCCGCGACTTGTTTGCAAGTATTCGGGATATTGTGGGTGGTCGTTCCGGTTCTTATGAAGAAGTGCTGCGTATGGCAAAAGATACAGCGTTGAAGGAAATGGAGGCACAAGCAGCTCAAATGGGAGCTAATGCCGTGATAGGTGTTGATTTGGATTATGAGACAGTTGGAGGTAGTGGCAGTATGCTGATGGTGACTGCTAACGGTACAGCCGTAAAGATTGAAGAGGATTAATTGATTATTGTTTTTTTACTACAGAGAACACGGAAGACGCAACGCATATACTTTGTTTAGTATCAATGGTATAAAACACTGTGTCCTCCGTACTTCTGTGGTGAATATTATTCGGCAGTCAGCTCAATCACACGGCTGAAAGCCTGATTGGTAGTGAAAGCATTGATTCCTACTTTCATCAGATAATCTCCTGAATAAGTCTTCTCATTGGCAGCAAGATTCGATTTAGAGTTCGGCATCAGGTTGATTTCTTTCACCTTATACATTTTCTTCGCATCCAATCCCTGAAGTTTAACCGGGAGCAGCTTCTCACCGAAACGTGGGTGGATATCGTAGGTATAAAGCACTGCTTTGTTCTTATCCGGTGCGGCGTACATGACAGACATGTGATTACCATCGTATGGAGAAACCAGTCTGTACTGGTCACCATCCAGAATCACTTTCTTCAGACGCGTCCAGTTGGCAACTGCGTTTTGGCAAAAAGTCTGTTCGTCCGCATTCAGCTCTTTCAGTCCGAGGTCGAAGCCCAGTTTGCACATACTTGCTACATCGGTACGGAATTTCACGCTTGTCTTCTTGTTCCAGCTGGTTACGTGTGCATCCATTGCTTTTGCAGGGAAGATTTGTGAGAATCCCCATTGGATAAACAGGCGCTCTATCGGGTCTGTATTGTCACTGCACCAGAATTCTGTGAAGTATTTCAATGCTTCGTAGTCGCAACGGGCGCCACCGCCGGAGCAAAGCATCATCGGTACGTTCGGATATTTGTCTTTGATACGTTCCAATACATTATATATACCACGTACATGGTCGATATAAAGTTGTCCTTGTTTATTCTTCAAATAGGGAGAATAAATATTTGTGATGGGAGAGTTGCAGTCCCATTTAAAGAAAGCCACTTCCGGGTTCGCTGTCAGGATGTTATCCACTACGCCAAACACAAAATCCTGTACTTTCGGGTTGCTAAGATCGAGCACCAGTTGGTTACGGTAATAGTATGTTTCCCGATTGGGCAGAGTGATTGCCCAGTCAGGATGCTTCTCGAACAATTCACTTTTGGGGTTTATCATCTCCGGTTCGATCCAGATACCGAATTTTACTTCGGCTTCTTTGGCCGATTTCACGAGTGCGGGAATACCGCCCGGCAGTTTGGATTTCATCACTTCCCAGTCACCCAGTCCGGCATTGTCGCTGTTGCGAGGATGCTTGTTGCCGAACCAGCCATCATCCAACAAGAACATATCTACACCCAGATGTTTGGCTTCTTTCATCAGTTCGGCAAGCAGTTTCTCATCGAATTTGAAGTACGTATTTTCCCAGTTATTCAATAAAGTCATGCGGTCGCCTTGTCCGTCTTTCAGTTGGTAGTTGCGTGCCCATGCGTGGAGGTTGCGGCTGGCTTCGCCCGTACCGTTGTTGCTGAAAGTAAAGATGAATTCGGGAGTGGTAAATACTTCGTTCGGTTTTAGTTCATAATCAGATGCATACGGGTTGATGGCGGGGATGACGCGGAGGTTGCCTACGTTGTCCACTTCAAAGGTAAACTGGAAGTTGCCTGTCCATCCGATAGTCCCTAGCATGGCACGTCCTTGTGTTTCCTGTGCCGGTTGCTCAAAACCAAGTTCGAAGAACGGGTGGGTATGCATGGCGGCACGGCTTCCCAGTTTGGTGTCGATCACCTTTTTGCCGAACAATAGAGGTTGTGTGCTCATTTGTGCTTCTTTAGCCCAGTCGCTGCTGAATTCAGTCAGATAATACTCGTTTCCGGAGAAATAAAGCATCGTCGAAGCATAACGCCAGATGGTGACAGGTTTCTTTTCAGCATGTTTGATTTCACTCCACGTCTTGATGACGTTTTCTTTCGGATAAGCGATGTAATGCAGCGTGACTTCCACCGGGTACTGATCGTCTTTCAGTTGGATGACTGTCTCCGTGCCGCCTGCCACTGCTTTTTGTTCGGAAGATACATAACGGAGAATCGTGCTCGGGTTTCCATCATTGTGCGTGATTGCTACAGCCGGTTCAAAATAATCCTCGGCGCCGGAGCCCGGATATACTTCCCATCCACGGGTAGATACGCTTCCGTCACTTCCACCTTTCACGTATGGAGAAAAGTTGTTGATGTCTTTCTCGTTCAGTAACTTATCGCCCAGATAAGCCTGATAAAGTCGTCCGTTGGGAGCTACTTGGAGAATTAAGTCTGTGTTGTCCGTTGCGATGCGGATAACGTTCTTTTCCTGGGCGTCCATTTGTGCCAGGGTAAACAATGCCGTAAGTAATACGAAAAGTTTCTTCATGGTTTTTTAATAATTAATTAGGTATTAGTTAGTTTGTGGGCATATAATGCCACAAAGATAGTTATAATTCGTTTGGTATGAACTAGAATTTGATGCTTGCGCTAAATTCTACGGTGAATGGGCGTAAATAGTTTCCACTCATATAATTTCCGGCGTATTGGACAGCTTCTTCTTTCGTAATCAGTTCCGAACCGTTGATGGTTCCGCTGGCTCCTTTCTGATTCAGGAAGTTGATGACTGTTGCCCCCAGAGACAGGTGCTTGTTTACGTTTCAGTTGATTCCTCCGAACGTTTCCCAGCGCCCGTTGAAGTAGAGCGCTTCCTGAAGATTGGCGTACGTCTTGCCGAAATAGCGGAAACTAAGCTAGAGGCGTAAGTCTTTCGTGATGTTGTAGCTTGGGTCGAGTTCGACAAGTATCTGCGGGATCTCTTTTACGATCATTCCGTTGGCATTGACCGACCTTTCCTCACTCGATTTTATCCGTATCATCCGGCTAAAACATGCTGCGGAATTGTTGCAGGAGGGAGAACTGCGCACCAATGAAATTTGTGACAGGGTAGAATTTCAGTCACCTTCTTACTTCGCCAAAGTATTTCAGAAACAGTTTAAAGTTACTTCTACGGAGTTTGCCCAGCAGAATAAGTAGAGAATGGCATATAGTTAGTTGTTATTGACTATTGTTCGTTATCTCTTTGTTTGAATTTGAACTGAAATTAGTTCATTTCTATACGGAAATAACTCCCAATACTATTGCTGGCAATAACTCGTCAGTATGCAGCTTTTATTTCTTTCTCTTGCTTATATTATTTTTTCAATTGCCTAAGGAGTTTTCGTTTGACTATAGTTGAACGAACGCTTGACATATGTTGAACTATCGCTTGACTATAGTCAAACGAAAATTTGTTAGGCAATGAAATAACTATTAATAGGTAAACGCTTGCTTAAAAATAACTAATAAAATCATTAGTGGCAATTGATCCCAAACTAGGCAATTTCTGGTTAAATGGGAATTTAATTCAGACAGAAGAACATAAGAACAAAAAAATAAAATAGCAGTTCAATAAGCAACAGAAATAATTTTCAAAGCGCAGCTTTTATGTTCTTTTGTTCTTATGTCTAAAAAGAACTACCATCTGCTCATTTGTCCAAAGAGACGTATAAAAAATAGAATGATTCAACTCTGTAAATTCTTTCTTTTTTACTTGCTTATTTCGATTGATTTCCATACTTTTAGCCTCCGTAATCCTTTAAAAATTGACCCTATGGACAACATTCTTTTCTGGCTCGTTCCAGTCGCTTCCGTGTTAGCCCTCTGCTTTGCTTATTACTTTCATAAGCAAATGATGAAAGAGGGTGAAGGTACACCCCAAATGATAAAAATAGCTGCTGCTGTGCGCAAAGGAGCTATGTCTTATCTAAAGCAACAATACAAAATAGTAGGTTGGGTATTCTTGGGGCTGGTTATTTTGTTTTCAATTATGGCATACGGCTTTCATGTACAGAATGCCTGGGTTCCCATTGCTTTCCTTACAGGTGGATTCTTCTCCGGGCTTTCCGGATTTTTGGGGATGAAGACGGCAACATACGCGTCCGCTCGTACCGCTAATGCTGCCCGTACTTCTCTGAATGCAGGATTAAGAATTGCTTTCCGAAGTGGTGCCGTGATGGGACTGGTGGTCGTTGGCCTGGGACTGCTCGATATATCTTTTTGGTATCTGTTGCTGAATGCAGTGATTCCTGCTGATGCACTGACACCTACTCATAAACTCTGTGTAATCACTACCACCATGCTGACATTTGGTATGGGAGCTTCTACCCAGGCGCTCTTTGCTCGTGTAGGCGGTGGTATCTATACAAAGGCAGCCGATGTCGGAGCCGACTTGGTAGGCAAAGTAGAAGCCGGAATCCCGGAAGATGACCCTCGTAATCCTGCCACTATTGCCGATAATGTGGGCGATAATGTAGGCGACGTGGCCGGTATGGGAGCCGATTTATACGAATCTTACTGTGGCTCGATTCTGGCAACAGCCGCACTGGGTGCTGCTGCTTTTATCCATTCGGCAGATACAGTGATGCAATTCAAGGCAGTGATCGCCCCGATGCTGATCGCGGCTGTTGGTATTATCCTTTCTATTATAGGTATATTTGCTGTCCGTACCAAGGAGAATGCGACTATGAAGGACCTGCTCGGTTCGTTGGCTTTCGGCACGAATCTTAGTTCCGTATTAATTGTTGCTGCTACATTCCTTATTCTGTGGCTTCTGCAACTTGATAACTGGATTTGGATTTCTTGTGCCGTAGTAGTCGGACTGGTGGTAGGTATTATCATCGGACGTTCTACGGAATATTATACTTCCCAATCCTATCGCCCTACCCAGAAACTAAGTGAAAGCGGTAAGACCGGACCCGCCACCGTAATTATCTCCGGTATCGGTTTAGGTATGCTTTCTACGGCTATTCCGGTAATTGCAGTCGTGATTGGTATCATTGCTTCCTATCTGTTGGCTTCCGCCGGCGATTTTGCCAATGTCGGTATGGGACTGTATGGAATCGGTATTGCGGCTGTCGGCATGCTTTCTACTTTAGGTATCACTCTGGCAACGGATGCTTACGGCCCGATTGCGGATAATGCAGGAGGTAACGCAGAAATGTCCGGCTTGGGTGCCGAAGTCCGCAAACGTACCGATGCGCTCGATTCATTGGGGAATACGACTGCTGCCACCGGAAAAGGTTTTGCAATCGGTTCCGCTGCATTGACAGGGTTGGCTTTGCTGGCTTCTTATATTGAAGAAATCCGAATCGGCCTGACACGGCTTGGTAATGTAGATTTGACCTTTGCGGATGGTAGTTCCATCAGTGTGGCGAATGCTACTTTTATCGACTTCATGGATTATTATGAAGTACATCTGATGAATCCGAAAGTTCTTTCGGGTATGTTCCTCGGTTCCATGATGGCTTTCCTGTTCTGTGGATTGACAATGAATGCCGTAGGACGTGCAGCAGGGCACATGGTAGATGAAGTACGTCGCCAATTCCGTGAAATAAAGGGTATTTTGACAGGAGAAGCGGAGCCGGATTACGAACGTTGTGTTGCAATATCAACAAAAGGTGCGCAACGTGAAATGGTTGTGCCTTCCTTAATCGCTATTATTGCCCCTATCCTTACAGGTCTTATTTTCGGTGTTCCCGGTGTGCTCGGTTTGCTGATTGGTGGCTTGAGCAGTGGCTTCGTACTGGCAATCTTTATGGCTAATGCCGGTGGTGCATGGGATAATGCAAAGAAATATGTAGAAGAAGGAAACTTTGGAGGAAAAGGCGGTGAAGTTCATAAAGCAACCGTAGTAGGAGATACCGTGGGCGATCCGTTTAAAGATACATCCGGGCCGAGCTTGAATATCTTAATAAAGCTAATGAGCATGGTAGCCATTGTAATGGCAGGGCTTACTGTTGCTTGGAGTTTATTCTAAAAAAAGCAGGAAAGAAGTAAGAAAAAGGAGGCAAAACAAGTCTCCTTTTTTAATTTGAATTACCTTTGTGTCAAAATAGAAGCGATAAATATGTTATTACCTTATTTGAACGAGAATCTGATTGAAGCCGGATGTGATGAGGCCGGTCGTGGATGTTTGGCGGGAGCAGTATACGCTGCTGCGGTTATTCTTCCGAAAGATTTTAAGAATGAACTGTTGAATGATTCCAAGCAACTGTCGGAAAAGCAACGTTATGCACTACGTGAGGTAATAGAGAAGGAAGCGATAGCCTGGGCGGTTGGCGTCGTGTCACCGGAAGAAATTGATGAAATAAATATCCTGCGGGCTTCTTTCTTAGCTATGCATCGTGCAGTGGACCAACTGACTACCCGCCCACAGCATTTACTAATCGACGGAAACCGTTTCACTAAATATCCCGGCATCCCCCATACCACGGTAGTGAAAGGCGACGGGAAATTTCTTTCAATAGCTGCGGCTTCTATTTTAGCCAAGACATACAGAGATGATTATATGAACCGTCTCCACGAAGAGTTTCCTTATTATGACTGGGATCACAATAAAGGCTACCCAACTAAAAAACATCGCGCCGCCATTGCCGAACGTGGAACCACTCCTTACCATCGAATGACGTTCAATCTATTAGGAGATGGACAGCTAACTTTGAACTTCTAAAGTCACTTTGTTTCATTTTGCACAAACATTCTACATTTTTTTGCAAAATAAGCACGATTTTGTTACGGATAACCCTAAAATTGTTCTGTTTAGGCTGAAAAAGTGTTGCCTAGTGCTTTTATTTGTTATTGAAATACTATATCTTTGCAAACAATAATAAGAATTAAAAAGTTTAAAATCATGGCAACGAACAAACTATTGTGGTCTTCTAAAATTATTGGGGTATTTTTTATGATGTTGGTTTGCACTCTTTCTGCAAATGCACAGTTTTTACGTACTTCTTATTTCATGGAAGGTACTCATTATCGTCAACAACTAAATCCGGCTTTAACACCGACGAAAGGTTATTTCAACCTTCCGGTAATTGGTGCAGTTAATGCAACTGTTGGTTCTACTTCATTAGGCTATCAGGATATCATCGATATTATTGATGATGGTGACGATTTTTATAAAAGCACTGATTTTATGAATCGTCTGAAAGATAAAAATAAGCTGAATGTAAACTTCAGTACAGAAATTCTTTCTGCAGGATGGTATAAAGGTAAGAACTTTTGGTCATTTAATATCGGTCTTCGTACAGATATTGGTGCGAATGTTACTAAGAATTTATTTACTTTCTTGAATCAGATGGATGGTGAAGGCTTTGAAGAAAACTGGCGGACGAGTAATTATAATTTGAGTGGTCAAAAGATGAATATACAAGCCTATACCGAGGTTGGCTTGGGACTTTCGCGTCAAATAAATAGTCGCTTGAGTGTTGGTGGTAAGGTGAAGGTCTTATTAGGCATTGGTAACATGGATTTAAAGTTTAATAAAGTTACGATGTCTGCAGATATCCCAAGTGATGCACGTCTTGCACAATTACAAGACCCCGCTTATTTAGCAGCTAATTATAATACAACTAATAAAGCACAGGAATTATTGAACGAAATTAATAAGTACCATGCTAGTTTGGGAATATCGGCTACATTAGAAAGTTCTTTTAAGGGTTTAGAATTAGTAAATGGTGAAGAACCTGATAAAAAATATATAGATGATATTGATTTTGATGCTGGAAAAATAGGAATTGCTGGCTATGGTTTTGGTATTGATTTAGGTGCTTCTTATAAAATATTAGATAATTTGACAGTATCAGCATCTATTTTAGATTTGGGATTTATTTCTTGGAAAAAGGGTGCTACCAAAATAGCTAATGCTACTTCTCCTGATATTAATATAAATGTTAGTGATTATACAAAAGATATAAATGTTGATGACTTGACATCAAATGACTTAGGGAAGATTACGGATGCGATGACGAAATTGCAAACTGAAGCTGAAAAGTATTATAATCGTGCAGGAAGTAATGGGGATATTATTGACTATGATATGTTGCAAATGGAAGCGAAAGATGCTGATAAATCTCGTAAATCTCGTCTTGCTTCTACCTTGGTATTAGGTGCAGAATACGGATTCTTCAATAATAAATTAGCAGTCGGTGTATTGTCAACAACTCGTTTTGTACAGCCTGATGCTCTTACAGAATTAACATTCTCCGCAAACTACCGTCCGAAAAGCTGGTTCAATGTAGCGCTTAGCTATTCAGCTATCCAGTCAGCTGGTAAATCTTTCGGTTTGGGTCTGAAGTTAGGTCCTCTGTTTGTCGGAACTGACTATATGTTCTTAGGAAAGAACTCTAACTCTGTTAATGGATTCGTTGGGGTATCTATTCCGTTGGGTGGAAGAAAAGCAAATAAAGAAGGATAAAATATTTTAATTTCTCTCTCTAAACATTCTCTTTTAATTAATTCTCTATAGAATAAAAAACGTATAATTACAGCTTACCGTCATAAAGAATCCTTATAAAGGATCATAGATGGTAAGCTGTTTTTTTATGTTCCTCCTTTTAGAACCACTTAATCTTCCGGAATATCACAAACGCAAGCGTTGACAATCCGATGGAAAAAAGCACGATCAAAGAGAAAGCAAAGGGCACTTCTTCCAGGTGAATATCCACATTCATGCCATAGAAACTGGCAATCAATGTCGGAAGCATCAGGACGATGGACAGACTTGTCATACGTTTCATGATCGTATTCACATTATTGGAGATAATAGACGCAAAAGCATCCATTGTCCCTGTGAGGATATCACTGTAAATATTCACCGTATTGAGCGCCTGTTTCAGCTCGATAATTACATCTTCCACTAATTCAGTGTCCAGATAATCCGTATCCTGAAAAATAGTCCTTAACTTACCGATCATCACTTCATTTCCACGGATGGAAGTATTGAAGTAGACAAGTGTTTTCTGCAGTCTCATCAAGCGAAGCAGGTCTTCGTTACGGATGCTTCGTTCCAGTTCCTTTTCTGCGGCACTGATGTCTATGTTTATCTGCTTTAGATATTTCAGGAACCACACGGCAGAAGAATAGATTAACCGGAAAATCAGATCCAGCTTGTTGCGTACAACGATCCCTTTTCGACGGGTATGCTCTATGAAATCCGGTAATAAATCCGTGTTGTGATAACAGACGGACACAATAATCTCGTTATTAGTAATAATTCCAATCGGTACAGTGTCGAAAGGCAGACTGCCATTCTGTTTGTTCACTACCGGGATACGAAGAATCGTCAACAACCAGTTGCCTTCCGTATCCGTACGCGGACGTTCGTCCGTGTCGGCTATATCATTCAGAAATGATTCGGGTACGTTGAGAGTTTGAGTTAGAAATTCAAAGTCATCATTGTTTGGGCATACTACATTTACCCAGCTGTTGGGAAGCCATTGTGCTTTTTCCACAAAGCCAGCCTCACAATAAAGATACGTTCTCATCTTATTGCCTCCTTTCGTTTGTTTGACACGAGCAGAGGCATCAGTCTTCAATGGCTCTGTTCGCTTTAATTAATACTAGTTGTGCACGTTCGCGGGTTTGAATCGTCCATATTTCTATGATTTTAATTTAAAAGCGATGCAAAGGTACGGAAAAATGAAGTAAGTTCCGCCTTTTGTATCCTGTTTTTCGATAAACATATTGAAAGCAATTTTACAAAGTAAGAAAAAGACCCATAGCCTGATATACTTCTGCCCTGTAACTTAACATAGATTAAACGTTTATGTAACCATCTTTTTTGTACCTTTGCGCCCGAAAATCAGTGTGATAATTTAAATATTAAAATATTATGAGTAAGAAAGCCCTTTTAATGATCCTCGATGGTTGGGGATTAGGTGACCAAAAGAAAGACGACGTAATCTTCAACACTCCCACTCCTTATTGGGATTATCTGATGAGTACTTATCCTCACTCTCAACTTCAGGCAAGCGGTGAAAACGTAGGTTTGCCCGACGGACAGATGGGTAACTCGGAAGTAGGTCACTTGAATATCGGTGCCGGACGCGTGGTTTATCAGGACTTGGTGAAAATCAATCGTGCATGTGCGGACAATAGCATCATGAAAAATCCTGAAATTGTTTCTGCTTTCTCTTATGCAAAAGAAAATGGAAAGAATATTCACTTTATGGGGCTGACTTCTAACGGTGGTGTACACAGCTCACTCGTTCATCTCTTCAAACTTTGCGATATCGCAAAAGAATACAACATCAACAATGCATTTATCCACTGCTTCATGGATGGCCGTGATACTGACCCGAAGAGTGGTAAAGGCTTTATCGAAGAACTTTCTGCACACTGCGAGAAATCAGCAGGAAAGATTGCTTCTATCATCGGCCGTTATTATGCAATGGACCGTGACAAGCGTTGGGAACGTGTAAAAGAAGCATACGACCTGCTCGTAAACGGTGTAGGCAAGAAAGCTACTGATATGGTTCAGGCAATGCAGGAATCTTACGACGAAGGCGTGACAGACGAATTCATCAAACCGATTGTAAACGCTAACTGCGACGGAACAATCAAAGAGGGTGATGTAGTGATCTTCTTCAACTACCGTAACGACCGTGCCAAAGAGTTGACTGTCGTACTGACTCAACAAGATATGCCGGAAGTTGGCATGCATACTATCCCGGGGCTGCAATATTACTGTATGACTCCGTATGATGCATCTTTCAAGGGCGTTCATATCTTGTTCGACAAAGAAAACGTGTCCAACACATTGGGCGAATATCTTGCTTCCAAAGGCTTGAGCCAACTTCATATCGCTGAAACAGAAAAGTATGCTCACGTAACATTCTTCTTCAACGGTGGACGTGAAACTCCATTCGATAAAGAAGAACGTATCCTTGTTCCTTCTCCAAAAGTTGCTACTTATGACTTGAAGCCGGAAATGAGCGCTTTTGAAGTAAAAGATAAACTGGTAGCTGCCATCAACGAGAACAAATATGATTTCATCGTAGTGAACTTCGCTAATGGTGACATGGTTGGCCATACCGGTATTTACGAAGCAATCGAGAAAGCGGTTGTTGCTGTAGATGCTTGTGTGAAAGATGTAATCGAAGCCGCTAAAGCACAAGATTACGAAGCAATTATCATTGCCGATCATGGTAATGCTGACCATGCTTTGAACGAAGACGGTACTCCGAACACTGCTCACTCTTTGAACCCTGTTCCTTGTGTTTACGTGACAGAGAACAAGGCTGCGAAAGTAGAAGATGGTCGTTTGGCAGATGTTGCTCCAACAATTCTGAAGATTATGGGGCTGGCTGCTCCGGCTGAAATGGACGGAAACGTTTTGATTAAGTAATTTAGATTTCTATAATTGGGAGGGCGGAGTTCTACTCCGCCCTTTTTGTCTCACATAAGGTTTAAAATGATACAAATAGGTGATGTAGTAGTGTCTCTTGATGTATTTCAGGAGAAGTTCCTTTGCGATTTGGGCGCCTGCAAGGGGGCTTGTTGTATTGAAGGTGATGCCGGTGCTCCGGTAGAGCTGGACGAGGTGATGGAGTTGGAAGAAGTTTTGCCGATTATTTGGGATGAACTGGCTCCGGAAGCACGTGCGGTGATTGAAAAGCAAGGAGTAGTATATACGGATGAGGAAGGTGATCTAGTGACTTCTATTGTTAATAATAAAGACTGTGTGTTTACCTGCTACGATGAGAAAGGCTGTTGCTACTGTGCTATTGAGAAGGCTTATCGGGAGGGGAAAACAGACTTCTATAAACCGGTGTCCTGTCATCTTTATCCTATCCGGATCGGCGATTACGGGCCCTATAAAGCGGTGAATTATAATCGTTGGGACGTATGCAAAGCAGCAGTTTTGCTGGGGAAAAAAGAGAATCTTCCCGTATATCAGTTTTTGAAAGAGCCTTTAATCCGTAAGTTCGGTGAAGAATGGTACAAAGAGCTGGTTACTGTTGCTGAAGAGCTGAAAAAGCAACAATATATTTAAATTCTCTTCCGATTCTTGCGTATGCAATATAGCTGATAGAGCAAAATGCACAATGCGATTATGATTCCGCATGCCGGCATAACCCATGCTTCCGGATGGATAATAATCAAGAAGATACAAGTCGCGATCACGCAGGAAGTCAGTACAATAAGAAACAACCTGATCTTTGCAAATAACGGATTGGGCGCAGTAGTTTTCATTTTCATAGTTATGTTTTCTTTGCTTTTTATGCAAGATAGTGATTTTGTATGGAAAACGTTTCTGCTGTTAGGTTTTATTAAGAGATGGGCGGTTGAACGATTCGAACATGAAAGCCCCTTCAGATAAAAGAAAAACGCCGATCGAAGGATGTTCCTTCGCCATCGGCGTTTCCTCGTTGTAAGATGTGAGGTTGGTTTATAAAAACGTAATATTAAAATTATGCATCGATATTTGCATACGTTGCATTCTCTTCAATAAACTCGCGGCGTGGCCCTACATCTTCACCCATCAACATAGAGAAGATATAATCAGCTTCTGCGGCGTTGTCAATATTTACTTGTTTCAGCATACGGTTTTCAGGGTCCATAGTTGTTTCCCACAACTGCTGGGCGTTCATCTCACCCAAACCTTTGTAGCGTTGTGTATGAATCGCATTTTCTGAACCACCGCCGTAAGTGTCAATAAACTTTTGGCGTTGTGCATCTGTCCAGCAATACTCTTCTACTTTACCCTTTTTGCAGAGGTAGAGCGGGGGAGTAGCGATGTACAGATAACCGTTCTGGATAACTTGCGGCATATAACGGAAGAAGAACGTCATGATAAGTGTGTCGATGTGAGAACCATCGACGTCGGCATCGGTCATGATGATAATCTTGTGATAGCGCAGCTTCTGTATGTTTGCTTCCTTGCTGTCTTCGTCAGTTCCGATAGTCACACCGAGAGCTGTGTAGATATTGCGGATTTCATCACTTTCCAAAGCCTTGTGATACATGGCTTTTTCTACGTTCAGAATCTTACCGCGTAATGGGAGGATCGCCTGGAACATACGGTTACGTCCCTGCTTGGCAGTACCACCTGCCGAGTCTCCCTCGACAAGGAACAATTCACATTTAGAAGGATCCTTATCCGAACAGTCGGCCAATTTACCCGGCAGACCGCCACCCGACATCGGTGACTTGCGTTGTACCATTTCACGGGCTTTTCTTGCAGCGTGACGTGCAGTAGCGGCAAGAATCACTTTGTCGACAATTGTTTTGGCTTCCTTCGGATGTTCTTCCAGATAATATGCTAATACTTCGCCCACTGCCTGGTCAACAGCACCCATCACTTCGTTGTTACCCAACTTCGTTTTAGTCTGTCCTTCAAACTGTGGTTCAGCTACTTTTACAGAAATAACGGCAGTCAAACCTTCGCGGAAGTCATCTCCCGAAATTTCAACTTTTACCTTTTCCAGCATTTTGCTGTCTTCGGCGTATTTTTTCAACGTACGAGTCAGCGCACGGCGGAAACCTGCCAAGTGTGTACCACCTTCAATGGTGTTGATATTGTTGACGTATGAGTGAACGTTTTCGGAGAATCCGGTATTGTACATGATAGCCACTTCAATAGGAATTCCCTGCTTTTCGGAGTTCAGATAGATCACATCGTTAATCAAGTGCTCGCGTGAAGACTCGATAAAACGTACGAACTCTCTCAAACCTTCTTCTGAATAGAACTGCTCGCTCTTGAAACTTCCATCTTCGTTCACCACCCGACGGTCAGTCAGAGAGATGCGAAGACCGGCGTTCAGATAAGCCAATTCGCGCAGACGTGAAGCCAGAATCTTGTAGTCGTATACCGTTTCAGTAAAGATGGTACCATCCGGCCAGAATTGCTGGCGGGTTCCCGTAATGTCGGCTGTACCGACTTCCTTTACAGAATAAAGCGGTTTACCGATCTCGTATTCCTGCTGATAGATTTTACCATTACGGAATACTTGTGTAGTCATGTGGGTAGACAGCGCGTTTACGCAAGACATACCTACACCGTGCAAACCTCCGGATACTTTGTAAGAACCCTTGTCGAATTTACCTCCGGCGTGCAATACGGTCATGGCTACTTCCAGTGCCGACTTCTTTTCTTTCTCATGATAGTCAACCGGAATACCGCGTCCGTTGTCCTGTACTGTGATTGAATTGTCTTCGTTGATTGTTACTTCGATATGGTCGCAATAGCCGGCCAATGCTTCGTCGATAGAGTTGTCAACGATTTCGTATACCAAGTGGTGAAGTCCCTTGACGCTGATGTCACCAATGTACATCGCAGGGCGTTTTCTTACTGCTTCAAGACCTTCCAATACTTGGATACTATCCGCAGAATAAGACCCGTTATTGGGAGTGATTTGTTCTTCGCTCATAATTGCCTTTCTAACTTTAATAACAGAGCAAATATAGTGAAAATTGTCGACTTGACGAAGAATAATCAGTGAAAAATAAAGAATGCGGGCGGTTTCTCTGTATTCTTGATAGGGCTCAGTCTGAAACCTTGGGGGATTGCGTTAAAATTCTTATTTTTGCATCATGAAAACATCCTCTTCCCAAACGATTGATCCTGTTGCTTCTTTAAGCTTGTTCTTGCCTTCAGGAAT
>NZ_JAJKHN010000046.1:0-53015 GCF_020982715.1 Bacteroides sp. 1_1_30 | reverse complement strand
TATACCATTCTTTATGTTTAGATTATGCAAACTGACAGTGTGAATTTAACATATCCACAGGGTTTTCGGACTGACCCCTATATACTTCAATTTTATAAGGATATACAAAAACGACGACTTCAGAGTCACGAAAGAAAAAGCCCCGAAAGATGTCTCTTTCAGGGCTTTTCTTCGTTGGACTACCAAGATTCGAACTTGGACAAACAGAACCAAAACCTGTTGTGCTACCATTACACCATAGTCCAAACTTATGTGCTTTCTGTTAAAAAGCGGTGCAAAGATAGAGGTTTGCAAGCAAACCTCCAAATATTTCGTTCACTTTTTTACGTTCTATCGAGTGAATCGTGCATTATTACTTTGCAATCAATAGATAATAGTTCTTTTTGCCGCGCTGAACAAGCAGATATTTCTCATCGAGCAAGTCAGCAGTTGTAATCACCTGATCGAAAGCCGCCAGCTTCTCCTTATTCAACGAAACGCCGCCGCCCTGAACCAACTTACGCATTTCGCCTTTCGACGCAAATACGGCCGCATTATCAACGAATAGGTCGACAGCCTTCACTCCTTCCGCCAATGCGTCACGTGAAATCTCAAATTGAGGTACTCCTTCGAATACAGCAAGAAGAGTATCTTCATCCAGTTTGCGCAAAGCTTCCGAAGTCGCGTTACCGAACAATATGTTCGACGCGTCTACTGCTGCGTTGTAATCATCTTCAGAGTGAACCATCACAGTCACTTCCTTAGCCAGACGTTTCTGAAGGAGACGCAAGTGCGGAGCTGTCTGATGCTCGGCAACCAACGCTTCAATTTCTTCTTTTTCGATAGAAGTGAAGATTTTGATGTAACGTTCGGCATCGGAGTCGCTTACATTCAGCCAGAATTGATAGAACTTGTAAGGTGAAGTATAGCGAGGGTCCAGCCAGATATTTCCGGATTCTGTTTTACCAAACTTACCGCCGTCAGCTTTTGTAATCAGCGGGCAAGTCAGTGCAAACACCTCTCCCCCATTGGTACGGCGGATCAATTCGGCACCGGTAGTAATGTTTCCCCATTGGTCGGAACCACCCATCTGAAGCTTACAGCCCTTTGTTTCATACAAATGAAGGAAGTCATATCCTTGAAGCAACTGATAAGTGAACTCGGTAAATGACAATCCATCACGCGCTTCACCATTCAGACGGCGTTTTACAGAGTCTTTTGCCATCATATAGTTCACAGTGATGTGCTTACCTACTTCGCGAACAAAATCGAGGAAAGTGAAATCTTTCATCCAGTCGTAATTGTTCACCAGTTCGGCACGGTTAGGTACATCCGACTCGAAGTCGAGGAACTTGGCAAGCTGATTTTTAATACATGCCTGATTGTGACGCAATGTTTCCTCGTTCAGCAGGTTACGTTCTGCAGATTTTCCGGAAGGGTCTCCAATCATACCTGTAGCGCCACCGATGAGTGCCAGCGGCTTATGACCGCAGCGTTGTAAATGACGAAGGATCATCACTCCACAAAGGTGACCAATGTGTAGCGAATCGGCAGTCGGGTCGATACCCAAATAGGCAGTCACCTGCTCTTTGCTTAACAACTCTTCCGTTCCCGGCATAATGTCCTGCAACATGCCACGCCATCTCAATTCTTCTACAAAATTCATCGTATTACTCTTTAATTATTTGGTTTTTATTGTATTTCAATTCCATGTGCGACAAAAGTACGACTCTTTCTCGGAAGATACAACTCTTACGCCCTAAAAAAGACATTTTGGATATTTCGGCGGATCGTCTCACGCAACGCTTCCACTTCTACCCCACGCACTTTGGCTGCCCGGCACAGGATATCTTCAATATCAAGCGAACTGTTGTCCGTTTCCAGAAACAACCGTTCGTCGGGTACTGTCTGCATCGTTTCATCAGGATAATACTCTCCAAAAGAGAGATAAAAACCCTTTTTCAACAACTGCATCGCCTGCTCCGGTTTTCCACGGAAACCATGCCATACCCAAGCTTGTTGGGGACGAAATTCTTTTTTCACGGCCAGCAGTTCATCCGTCGCTCTCACACAGTGGATAATCAACGGCAAGCCATGCTTCTCCGACAACTGAACCTGCTTCTTAAACATTGTCAACTGCAGTTCCATTGGAGCCGCTGCCAGCTTATCCAGCCCGGCCTCTCCTACAGCCACAAACTGCTTATGCTTCAACTGCTTCTGAAGAAAAGCCAATTGCTGATCGGCATTACGTTCTGCCAACTCCCAAGGATGAATACCGGCAGAATAATAATATCCTTTCCTAGCAGAGAACACATTGTTAGACAAAGCATCCACCAAACCCTCGCCCTCATTCAGAAAACCTAAATACTCTTCAAGCAGGAGCCCTCTGCTCACCGCCACTTCCGCATTCTTTGCCAAAGGCATATACAATGGAGAGTCCGTTAATAGCGGATAATTGATGATGGATTTTCCTTGGGAGTCAATCTCCTGTTTATGAGTATGAATATCCAAAATGTCAGTCATATTCTTTTTCATTTTTCATTTCTCCTTTCAGTTGTTTCAAGGTACGGGATCATAGCCGGAGCCACCCCAGGGATGACACCGCAGAATACGTCGCACAGCGAGATAAAGCCCCTTTATAGGACCATGTTTCTTAATTGCTTCGACGGCATAAGCCGAGCAAGTTGGCGTGAATCGACAAGAGGGAGGAGTAAGAGGCGAAATACAAACCCGGTAAAAGTAGATGGGAACAAGCAACAAGAAAGAGAATACTTTCCTCAAAATTCCCGTTACGAATACCCACAGGGCAGATATTCGGGAGTTACGAGGTTTCATGAGGATAGTTTTTCAGAGATGCGCGCAAGCGCTATTTTCATCTTTTCTTCCAATTCGGAAGTTGCAATAAGCTCGTCCGACAGATAGATAAAGGCAACGGCTAACCGCTGCTCCCGGCGTTGCAGTTCGTCCACCAGAAGAGATTTGTTCTTCCGGTAGGCTTCGCGTATCTGACGTTTCACACGGTTGCGTTTCACCGCTCGTTTAAAACGACGTTTCGATACACTGATTAGTATAGAAGCAGGAACCTCTCCCTGCTCGACAGGCATATATACAACGCGTATCGGAAAGATGGAAAACGACTTCGAAACGCCGCCTTCAAACATCTTTCCGATCAAAATTTTACTATTCAGCCTTTCGGCTTTACACAAAGTATATATACCCACTCTGTTTATTTATTGTTTTCTCTGATAAACATGTCAAGTGCGGCAGTCATTGACGGAGCCTGCACCGTAGGAGCTTCAAGATCCAGACGGAGACCTGCGTCACGTACAGCCTGTGCGGTAGTAGAGCCGAAAGTTCCGATCTTAATCTCTCTCTGATTAAAATCAGGGAAGTTCTTCTTCAATGAAGTCACTCCGGCAGGGCTGAAGAACACTAACATGTCATAATCAAACTCCTCGTCCGGTGTAAAGTCGTTGCTCACTGTACGATACATCACAGCTTCTGTATGCTGAATGTTATTCTTGTCGAGCAAGTTTTTCACATCATCATTGTGTACGTCTGACATCGGAACGAGATATTTCTCCGTTTTATGCTTCACAATGGAAGGTATCAGGTCCTCAATCTTTCCGGTAGCTCCGAAGAAGATCTTACGCTTGCGGTATTGCACATATTTCTGAATATACAATGCAACAGCTTCCGTCACGCAGAAATACTTCATCGTTTCGGGAATTGTCACGCGCAATTCAGTACACAAAGTGAAAAAATGGTCAATAGCATGGCGCGAAGTGAATATTACGGCAGTGTGGTCGAGAATCGAAATTTTCTGTTGCCGAAATTCTTTCGCCGAAAGACTTTCAACCTTAATAAATGGTCGGAAATCTATTTTAACGCCATACTTTTCAGCTATGTCGTAATAGGGAGATTTCTCTGACGCAGGCTTAGGCTGCGACACTAGTACTTTTTTAATTTTCAACGTCCTAAAATTTTATTAGCAAAATATTGTTCATTTGAATCATACCTTGATAGAGTAGCAAACAAGGTACTATTTCAAGAGCGCAAAAGTACAAAATTAATAGGAAAAGCCCGCTAAATTGATGAAAAAAAAGCTTTATCCACTTATAAAACATCAATATTTTAGTGAAAATTAAAATAATAGCCCCAATTATGACCAAATTTGTGAGACTTAAATCAAAATAAACTAGAAAAAGAACGAATGGAAAGAGGGCAAATCCGACATAATATATGAGCGCAGAATAGGATTCCAGCCATATATTTGTCTTATTTTTATCAAAAAACGTCCACCCAAGAAACATGTAAATCAGCCATTTTAGTAAGAAATAAGCAAGGCAGAATCCAACGTAGATACCCAGCAAAAGGAGGGGGGATACCCGGTTCATCAAAGCAGGGCATGTATCATGAAAATAATTGAGAAATGTGATACCTGACAAGACACAAGTCTGCAACACAAGCACAAGGAGATAACGCACATCGGCTGCCGTAGAACTATCAAAAATACTCGTTCGTTCACGGTGCAATACAAAGTCTTTCACCTGTTGGGAGAGAAATTTCTTTCCGCGCGCCAAGGCTATGGAGGAAAGAAAGAAGCAAGCCAGCAAGGTCAACGCAATGGCATCGTCCGTGCGGGGAGAGTAGGAGATAGGTGTCCCCTCAAAGCCGGAATCAACTTCTTGCACAGCATGAAGATCAACCAACTGCAGACTATCAGTGTCCGCCTTTGCCGGACTAGTCTGGTTCTGCCGAAGAAGGGACAGCGTATCCGCACTTCGGGAACTTAGTGTGTCGCCTATCATATCGCTGCAAATTTACGAATGGAAATGTCCCATACAGGAGTTTCATAAAGCAATTGAACCGCTTCTTCCGGCGTCTGCGCCACTTTCCATATATCGCCATGCTGCCGGCGCATAAAGTTCTCATCAATAGCTTTTTCAAGCATTTCGAGGAGTGGATCGAAGAATCCATTTATATTGAGGATTACAATCGGATTGAGATATAATCCCAATTGTTTCCAGGTAATAATCTCCAGCAGTTCTTCAAGGGTACCGCATCCACCGGGCAAAGCAATAATACCATCGCTCAAATCTGCCATCTTCCGCTTGCGTTCGTGCATGGATTCTACTTCAATCAGTTCTGTCAATCCCGTATGATGCCAGTTTTGCTCCACCATAAAACGAGGAATCACACCTGTCACCTCACCACCATTTTTCAATACAGCATCTGCCACAGAACGCATCAGGCCAATACTTCCGGCTCCATTTATCAAACGAATACGGTGTTCGGCAAGCAAACGCCCGAGAGTATCGGCTGCTTGGAAATAAACAGCGTCTATCTTGGTACTGGAAGCGCTATATACACATACGGAATTTATCTGATTCATCTTCATCACTATCCATTATTATATCGAGAAGGCAAAATTACGAAAAAATTCCGTTATTCACATTCAACTTAATCAGAGATCATTTTTATCTCTACATTTATCTATCCCTATAAAAAAAATCTTGGACTCCTTATCCAGAAGTCCAAGAACCTTTCTCACAAAGAATACATCTATCACAGATATCTCATCTACTAACAGGTGTATCAAATTGTTGCTGAATGAACTTTATTATTCGAATCATAAAATCATTCGAACACCCTACCAGTAGTATTCAGCATACAATTTAAAAAAGTGATTTTAATTCTACGTTTCAATATACCTTTATGCGCCTTTCACAAGGTTTATTAAGCCCACGGATAGAATTTACCGATCTTTCCCCTTTCGGTCATCTAATCGCCATTTCAGCAATGCGCCATATATTTCAACAGCGGGGCTTCATCAGTTAATGATTTAGGTATATCATCATTATGTTAGTTGCAAATAATATATATTTCAAAGATTTATTCTAATTCAAAATCTCCGGTAAAGGCCTCCTCCGAAAGCTGTATTTCCAAGATATATTTACCTTTTTCCTCACCAGCAAGATCGACATAAACCTTATTTACATTTAAATCAGTAGAAGTATAAACAACTTCTTCTGTTTCTGCATCTTTTATAATAACAGTCACAACAGGAACAGTAGAAAGAAGATCAATAGACAATAATGAGTTTTCAATAAAAGCTTCAGGAGTAACAGGAATAGACCGATGTTGTACCTTAGTTTTATTTTTCAATCTGATTTCACGCGCAGATATCATTTCATCTGCAAAGGAAAACGTACTCACTTGAAGTAAAACAGCCAACAATAAAAAAGGTAAGAATTTAGCTTTCATAATAAATGGGTTTAAAATTTCGCTTCAAAAATACACAGATGAAGCAAAAGAAACGATTATTATGTGGTAACAATGGTAACAGACATTCATTAAAAAATAAAACAAGCAAAAAGTTCGTATCACATCTCACTGATTATCAACACCAAACACACGCTCAAAAATTTGTGCATCCATTTTATTCTTTATGCGATTTTTACGTGTCTTAAGAGCATCTGATGTGGCATCCATTAACTCCATTACAACAGTTTTTGAGCAACAAAGTAATGAAAGAACACAAAAAAACACATCATCACCAGTTAAAGCAGGATAACGTTCTTTTAAGTTCATCATCACATCAACAAATGCATTAGAAATATCAGAACGTATTTCCTTCCTCAAGCTACGCATCACCAATAACTGTTTAGGAGTTGCTCTCTCCAACGCTTCCAATTGATCGTAGCAATCAGTTGTTTTAAGTACTGATATACATAATTGAATCTGTTGTTCGGTCAATTCCGATCTTTTCTTATCTATATGTTCCTTATTAGATTCAGAAAGCTCTTCTTCTTTTAACAGCATAGTATCCACTCGTTTTTGGGTCAATTCATGCTGTAGAGCTATATAATGCTTTTTCCTTTTTCTGTCGTTCCACATAAAACAGAAAACACATATAATCATTAAAGAAGAAAATGCAGTAATCAAACTAAAAATTAGCGTTCTAGTATGCTCTGACAATAATCTTTTATGCTCTTCCAGTTGATGTTTATCCATAAGGCGGTTTAGCTCCTCATTATCAGTCATAATCTGCATAGAATCATAAAGTATCTTATAAGCATCCATATTCTCTGTTGCAGTTTTCCACTCTCCCTTTCTCTTCGCTATCTGATACATACCATCATAACAAACGGCCTTTCCATAAATATCAAGCTCATCCATGTTCTTACTAAAAAAATAACTGGCAGAATCTAGTTTATTCAGATTCAACATAATTTGAGCCTTTGACAAACAAGTATTAATAGCATCCTGCCCCTGTAATAGAATTGCTTTCGACACAAATTTATCTGCTTGAATATAATCCTTTTTCTCACTATAAACCATAGCTAAATCGTGATAAAGAGCTCCTATCAAACTAGAATCTTGATCTGCCAATGCACAATCAAGAGCTTGTTGATAATAATATAATGCACTATCCTTTTCATTTTGCAATAAAAACACACGCGCAATCCCTCTCATCGGATATGTCTGTTCATCTTTGCCTTTCAATATCTGATAAGCCGCACGATAGTTTTCTATTGCTACATTGTACAAACGATCCTCTTCATAACATTCTGCAAGATTATCATAAATCATTGCTAAGAATTCATTCCTAACAGGCATCAATCGAATTGCCGTCAGATATTCTTCGACGGCAAATGAGGCATATCCTTTCTCGCTATAAATAGCTCCCCAGTAATAATGAGCCTTTGCAGCACGCAGACTTTTCTTCTTATCGCCATAATAGTCAACAGCCGTTTTTATCAACGAATCATCCTCTAAAGCAATATAGTTTTTATGCCGTGCCTGGGTGAGCAGTAGCGCATAAAGCGCCCGGTCAGCACGTGGCATCTTCTGTGGATAAGTAATTGATTCCAAAATAGACAAAGCACTATCTGGATATGTCTCCATTAATGAATCAGCGCATAATAACAATTGATTCTTCACTGAAGGAGAGGAACAGGAAGAAAGAGAGACAGACATAAAAATGCTACCTACGCTGACAAGTAAAATAGAGAACACCAATAAATAGCGTTTAGAACAACAACATCTTGTTTTCATTTAGCAGTCTGTTTTATTTTACGATACAAAAGTAGCAATTTCCGATAAAACATACTTAGTAGCCAAAAAACATTTATTTAAATATAACTTATTAAAAATCAAGAGCTACAACTTCAATTTCCATTAAAGGAAGTTGAAATTGCAGCTCTTTCTTAACAAGTTAAGCCCTGTTTCAGACTGTTTTACAGACCAAAAGCAGCTTTAATTTTATCTACGTAGTCGAGTTTCTCCCATGTAAAGAGTTCCACTTCCACAGTTTTGTCTCCTTCGTAACGAGAGAAGAATTTCTTCGTTATCACTTGCGGTTCACGTCCCATGTGACCGTAAGCGGCTGTTTCCTGATAAATAGGATTACGAAGTTTCAGACGTTCCTCGATAGCTTTCGGACGAAGATCGAACAATTGGTCGATAACACGCGCAATCTCGCCATCAGTCATGTTGACGTGAGAACGGCCGTAAGTATCTACAAAGATATTGATTGGACGAGCCACACCGATAGCATAGCTCACCTGTACAAGCATTTCGTCTGCTACGCCTGCCGCAACCATATTCTTTGCGATGTGACGTGCTGCATAAGCTGCACTACGGTCTACCTTACTAGGATCTTTTCCGGAGAAAGCACCACCACCGTGAGCACCTTTACCACCGTAAGTATCAACGATAATCTTACGACCGGTCAAACCGGTATCTCCGTGAGGACCACCGATTACAAATTTTCCGGTAGGATTCACATGATAGATGATTTTATCATTGAACAGTGCCAATACCTTATCGTGATGAATAGAAGCAATTACACGAGGCATCAGAATCTCGATCACATCACGGCGGATGATAGACAACATTTCTTCGTCAGCTTTCAGTTGAGCAACTTGCGAGTCATCTTCCGGTTGGATAAAGTCATCATGTTGTGTAGAAACAACGATTGTATCGATACGGACAGGCGTTCCGTTGTCATCATATTCGATAGTAACCTGGCTTTTGGCATCGGGGCGGAGGTAAGTCATTACCTTTCCTTCACGACGAATGTCGGCCAGCACTTGCAGAATGCGGTGTGCCAAATCAAGAGAAAGCGGCATGTAGTTTTCCGTTTCATTGGTAGCATAACCAAACATCATTCCCTGGTCGCCTGCACCCTGTTCCATCGGATCCTGACGCTCTACACCACGGTTGATATCGGGGCTTTGCTCATGAATAGCGGAAAGTACACCACAAGAGTTGCTTTCGAACATGTACTCTCCTTTGGTATAACCGATTTTCTTAATCACTTCGCGTGCGATGAGTTGTAGGTCAACGTACGCTTTTGTTTTCACTTCACCCGCTAGCACCACTTGTCCGGTAGTCACTAGTGTTTCGCAAGCTACTTTCGAACTGGGGTCGTAAGCCAACAGTTTGTCAAGCACGGCATCCGATATTTGATCGGCTACCTTGTCGGGGTGTCCTTCTGACACCGATTCGGATGTAAATAAGTATCCCATCTTTCTTAAATTAAGAATTAAAAAATAAGAATCAAGAATGAGAGAGTAGGAGAGGCGAGTGCTGCAAAGGATAAGCCGAAAGGCGTCAATCAGACGTGTTTTAGCATTTTTTTCCGTGGTTGCAAGCTACTCAAATCTGTCCACACTTTCATTTCGGTTGCAAAGATAAAGAGATTTTGGAGATAATGAGTATCTTTGCCACGTATTTAACACATAAATAGATTTATAATGATTCTAAATAAGAAATTAAAAACGCTTTTGGTGCTGGCGTTCTATGTAGGATTCACGATTGCTATCTATGCCATTGTTTGCCATTTCATCGACAAGCCGTTTCAGGAGATTCATTTGCTGTATGCAGTACTGATAGGATGCATCGCCTATTTGCCGGTGTTTATTGCGGAGAAAAAGAAGAAGTAAGCTCTTTCATCGTTTTTCCGAGTACCGGATGCACTAATCCGGGAGCAATTTCCGCCAGTGGTTTCATAACGAAGTCACGTTCTGCCATTAACGGATGGGGGAGGATTAACTCTGCTCCGGAAGCAGAAATCACAGAAAGCACTAAATCTTCATAAAGTAACAGGTCAATATCAATCAGGCGGTCGCTATATATTTCGTTGACGGACTTTTTGGTACGCCCCAGCTCCCTTTCAATCATTTGCGTCTCTTGCAATACCTCCAATGGGGACAATTCCGTCTCTACACAAGCGGCCGCATTTAGAAAACTATTTTCTGAAGCAAAGCCCCAAGGGGCAGTAACATAAAAAGCAGACAGGGAAACTACTTTCCCTACCTGCTCTTCTATTTTTTGCACGGCATCCCGGAGATTCTGTTCTTTATCTCCAAGGTTAGTGCCGAGTCCCAAATATACTTTTGCCATTATTTGTCCAGAATCAGCATTGCATCTCCATACGTGCCGAAACGGTAACCTTCCTTCAATGCTACATGGTAAGCATCCATCACCTGGTCATAACCACCGAAAGCAGCTACAATCATCAGCAGGGTAGAAAGCGGCATGTGGAAATTGGAAATCATTGAATTGGCTACGGTAAATTCATACGGAGGGAAGATAAACTTATTAGTCCATCCTTCGAATTCTTTCAAATGTCCGTCGGTGCTGACTGCGCTTTCAATAGCACGCATCACAGTCGTACCTACCGCACAAACATTTCTGCCGTTATCTTTGGCACGATTAACGGTTTTCACCGCCATTTCGTTTACAAACATTTGTTCCGAATCCATCTTATGCTTTGTCAAGTCTTCTACGTCGATGTCGCGGAAGTTACCCAAACCAGCGTGCAAAGTGATATATGCAAAGTCTATACCTTTGATTTCCAAACGTTTCATCAACTCACGGCTGAAGTGCAAACTAGCAGTCGGAGCAGTCACCGCACCTTCGTTCTTCGCAAAGATAGACTGAAAGCGTTCTGCATCTTCCGGTTCCACGGGACGGTTGATGATAGAGTGGGGAAGTGGGGTCTCACCCAAAGAGTACAAAGCCTTTTTGAACTCGTCATGAGGTCCGTCATAAAGGAAACGGAGCGTACGTCCGCGGGAAGTGGTGTTATCAATTACTTCGGCCACCATCGAATCGTCCGGACCGAAATACAGTTTGTTACCGATACGGATCTTACGTGCCGGATCGACCAATACGTCCCACAAACGAAGTTCTTCATTCAACTCACGCAACAAGAATACTTCGATACGAGCACCTGTCTTTTCCTTGTTACCATACAAACGGGCAGGGAATACCTTCGTATCGTTGAATATAAACACATCTTTATCATCAAAGTAGTCCAACACATCTTTGAACATCTTGTGCTCAATCTTACCTGTATTACGATGCAATACCATCAAACGAGACTCATCCCTATATTTCATAGGATGTAGAGCGATCTTATCCTCGGGTAACTTAAATTTGAATTGTGATAATTTCATATCTATTCCTTATTACGTTAATTATTTTCTTCCTCATTTTCTATTTCCTGTCCGTCAATCCACTCTTTAAAGTGTTCGGGGTTCAGGCAGTCTTCCAACCGGACGTCACCTACACGGGTGCGGATCAATCCTGTCAGATGGGCTCCACTATGGAGCGCTTCACCAATATCACGCGCCAGAGCACGAATATATGTTCCTTTGCTGCATACGACACGGATTTGAATCATCGGTTCCGGGTCGTCCAGGCGACATTCCAGCAATTCAATCTCGTCGATAACAAGCTGCTTTGCCTTTAGTTCGACTTCTTCGCCTTTTCGGGCCAGTTCGTAGGCACGTTTACCATCTACCATACAGGCAGAGAAAGCAGGAGGCACCTGATTGATGGCACCGATAAAGCGCGTCAACACTTCTTCCACCAGCTCCCTTGTGATATGCTCGGTAGGGTAGGTGGCATCTATCTCATGTTCCAAATCGTATGACGGGGTAGTAGCGCCCAAACGCAACGTTGCGACGTACTCCTTCGTGTGATATTGAAACTCTTCTATTCGTTTGGTTGCCTTGCCTGTGCATACAATCATCACCCCCGTTGCAAGAGGATCCAACGTTCCGGCATGGCCGACTTTTAGTTTTTTCACTCCAATCCGACGGCAAATATGATAGCGGGCGTGCCCTACTACCTTAAATGAAGTCCAGCCAAGAGGTTTATTGAAAAACAGTACTTCTCCTTTTTTAAAATTCATCAGCCAATTTCTAAGTTGTATCCAAGCAACAGCATTACCAAAATGGTTCCGCCAACAATAATTCTGTACCAGCCAAATGCCTTAAAGCCATATTTCGTAACAAAGCTAATAAAGAACTTGATAGCCAGCAAAGCAACGACAAAAGCCACCACATTACCGATAATAAGTGCCGGCATGTTGTTGACAAGAATCTCGGTTCCACCATCCAGGAAGAGTTTCAACACCTTGTAACCGGTTGCCGCAAACATAGTTGGCACGGCAAGAAAGAATGAAAATTCGGCAGCATCCTTACGAGTCAACTTCTGGGCCATACCTCCGACAATGGTAGCCATCGAACGGGATACCCCCGGTATCATAGCAATACACTGAAACAAACCGATATTGAATGCCTTTTTTTCTGTCAGTACGGTATCTTCGCTTCCTTTCGAGAAAATCTTATCGCAGAACAGCATAAATATACCACCGATTACCAGCATCACTGCCACTATCGCTACACTTTCCAGCATCTCGTCTATCTTATCGCTAAACAGGAAACCCAAAATTGCAGCAGGAATAAAAGCCACCAGCAGTTTCCAGTAAAAATCGAATTTATGCAGAAAACACTTCAAAGCGGAAGCGCCTGCAGGAGCCGGTGTATGGTTCAACCGGAAAAAGCGTTTCCAGTAAAGGCAGACAACTGAAAGAATTGCGCCAAACTGAATAATTACAGTAAATGCTTTTACAAATTCTGTACTTTCTACTCCTAATATGTTTTGTGTAATAATCATGTGTCCTGTAGAAGAAACCGGTAGAAACTCTGTCAACCCTTCTACAATAGCAATAATAATCGTCTCAAATGTTGTTAAATCCCCCATCTTTATTCTTCTGTTTTTTGTGTTTTAGGTTTGCGCAATACTGCATAAATCATAGATATAAAGCCAAACAGGCAAACGACCGGCGCTACCTTGATTCTGCGTACACTGAAAATATCGGGTTCAAAAAGCGTTTCGGACGATGTAGGTCCCGTCATCAATAGAAAGCCGATAATAACAATCGCCATCCCTATTGCGAGCAAGATAAAGTTCACTTTATCAAAGGCAAATTTCTGCTTGTCAGACATAGTTTATTTAATTACAAATTACTAAATTCAATCATTCCCTTACTCTATCAGTCGGTTGTTACGGATGCTAATCACACGCAAACACAGGTTTGCCGTCAGTCATTCGCCATCCGCTAAATATAGTACAGGCTGTTTGCTTTCATTCTCAAGTATTTATTCATGGAGAAATAGGCGCATAGCCACGTTATTACAATTCCAAACGCCAATACGCTTGCACAGACTATCAACATGACTTCAGGCGTGATGACCTGAAGCAATTCCTGTTCGTACGTCACGGCCCAATAAGCGGTCCCCATCAATATGGAATCGGCAACGATGGCTGCCAATATCCCGCTCCATACATTCTTTCGAAGGAATGGCCCCCGGATGAATCCCCAACTCGCTCCTACCAACTTCATGGTGTGAATGAGGAAGCGTTTGGAGTAAATAGCCAGTCTTATGGTATTGTTTATCAGGGCAAAAGAGATAAAAGTAAGCACTACCGCCAAGGCAAGCAGTACCAGACTGATATTTCGTATGTTATCATTCACGGCGTCAATTAACTCCTTTCGATAGAGCACATCTTGTATGTTGATGTTCTTTTTAATCATTTTCTCTATCTTCGCAATGCTGTCGGAGTTTGCATAGTCGGAATGGAGTTTGATTTCAATGGAAGCGGTAAAAGGGTTATAGCCCAAGAATTCTTCCGGATCGGTTCCCATTGCTTCCGTCTGTTCTTTCAGTGCTTGTTTTTTAGAGATATATTCGGATTGTTTCACGAAAGGTTCCTGATTCAGCTTCTTCTGAAGTTTCAGTATATCCGCTTCTTTCATGTCGTCACTGATAAGAACGGAGAAACTGATATTCTCGCGGACATATACGGAAAGATTGTGTGCTGTCAATACGAAGAAGACAACCAGTCCCAGCAACAGCAACACTAATGTCGTACTGATACTCGACGTGATGAACTGCATGTCGAAAATCGAACCTGACTTATATTTGTTTTGATTTCCCATGCGTTATCTCTTTTTTCGGAATACATAAATCATTGAACTGCTGCGTTCTTTCCTTCCCAAAGCATTGAACCAGGCCAACGTCCCGGCAAACATCCCTTTCAGGAAACTGCATGAACTGCCACGATGTTTCTCGCTCAACATAGATACGTAAAACGCATCGAACGGCATCGGATGACGTGCCGCCATAATAAAGCCATGACGGGAAGCCAGCTGCTGTATAGTGCCCGGAGTGAAATGCCAGAGATGACGGGGAACGTCATAAGCCGCCCAATATTCACCGTAGCGCTTGGCATCATAAGAAGAGCAGTTGGGTACTGCCACAATCAATACTCCTTTTTCTGTCAGCAATTCGCGAAGCGTTTCCCAGGTCTCATTCAAAGATTCGAGATGCTCCATCACATGCCAGAGAGTGATGACATCAAAGCTAGCAGGAGCAAACTCTTTCAGAGCCGATTCGGGCTTTACCTCCAGTTCGAAATGTGTTTTTGCAAACTCACGTGCCTGCGGGCTTTTCTCCACTGCCTCTACCTTCCATCCCCGGCGAACCATTGTATCGGAAAAGTAACCGGTTCCCGTACCTATATCGAGCAAACGCCCCGTTTTACGATGCGCCTCTTTAGCTACCAAGCGCGCTTTGCGGCCCAGCATATAAGAACGTACGTAATGGTAGATATTATTCATCGCGCCCTTGCGCGTATCAGTGTGAGAAATATAGTCGGGAGTCTCATAATACTTGCCTATCTCTGCTTCCACGGGAACTCCTTGTGTGAATGTAAATCCACAGTCCTCACACGAATACAGTTCAAACTGTTCGCCCGAAGCATAAAAATCCGTACAAGTCATGACGCGTTTCAAGTGCATACCGCCACACACCGGACAAGCATTTATACTGAGTTTCTCCATTAACTATCTAAGCAAAATTAAGTGCTGCCTCGAATGACAAGACAACACTATACCCGAATTTGGTGCAAAGAAACAAATAAAAAGTGATGGATTGGGGTTTCGTTAAGGACTTTTAATAGAAGAGTTGTTCCCGATAGGAGGCAGAAGTAGTTTTGACAGCTCCTATCGGGACAAGTTCTCTTTTTTCAAGAAGATCAAAAAGTCAGATTAACGGAAAAGCCCATGTTTCTGTAGCTAGGCTGACGGAAATTGTCTATGCCCTGCCCCCAGGTTCCCGTGCTTGCCGTAGATTCCGGATCAAACGGAGCTTTATTGTACAACATAAGCAAATTACGTCCCACTAATGCCACCCGAACATCTTGTATCCATTTTACCCACCGGTTAACGGGGATATGATAGGCTATCGACATTTCAGCAAGACGAATATTAGTGGCATCATAGGTATACACTGTTCCCGTACATGCCTGTCCTACCTGCCGAAAGTAGTTCTCTGCCGGAATCTTTTCATCACTAACCCAGACACCGCCATTATCACGGGCTATTGCCGTAGCCTGCGAGACACCAAATCGATCCATAGCAGCTTGCGTCATCGACACACCTACACCACCAAAACGGGCATGAATCACAAAATCGAGTTCAAAGCCTTTCCATAAAAAACTGTTAGCCAAGCCCATCGTATATTTAGGATCAGTATTACCTGCATACACATAGTCGTATGCAGGATTGACAGTCTGTGAGGATTTATCAACAATAACATTCCCCTGTGCATCTCTCTGAAAATCTGTAATATATATATCACCTATAGAGCCACCTTCCTTCAATGGAGTATACCAACCGATACCTTTACCCATTTGGATTTCTTTTAAATTAAAATCGGTACCCGTTATAGGATTTTTCTGAGGTTCTAAAAGCTGCTTTACTTCATTCTTATTGATAGAATAAGTGAAACGTCCATCCCACTTTACCTGCCCGATATTCATATTTGTACTCAAGATAAGCTCGAAACCTTTATTATCAACCTTGGCCCCATTATACATGAAATAAATATCCCCCTGAAAGGGAATAGAAAGATATCCTCCAAACGGTAAATCGGAAGTAGATGTCTTGTACATTGTAAACGCCAAACTGATTTTATCATTAAGAAAACCTGCATTGAGTCCTATTTCGTGAGACTTAGTATGCTCGGGATCCAGCATATTATCCTCCAATCTGGGCTTCAAACCCACCCTTTTTTTATTCAAAAAGATATAATCAGTAAAACTATTACCGGTTTCACTATAGGTATAATTGAGTTTTAGAAACGAAAGGAATCGGTTGGGATTATCAGACAACCATCCTGTTGGGACTACAGATACCCCTACCGAAGGATAGATAACATCTGTTGAATAACTTGAATCATCATCCCAGAATTTCAGCCATTCCATTCGTCCGCCCAAATCAAGAAATAACAGGTTTTTATATCCCAATTGCGCAAGCATAAACAATGATGTAGCCCGGTCGTGATAATTGAAGTCTTGATCTCTATAGTAAGAGCCCCCATGTTTATCCAGCCCTGATAAATTAAACTGATTCACTACTCCCAATGCACCGTCAATGTAAGAGTTATCAAACTTCGTATCACAAATAGAAGAACCTAAAGTGGCATTAATCGAAAAGTCCCCTAGCTTTTTATTGACATTGAACAGGAGATCGGAATAAAACTGGGTATTCTTATCTTCAGACTCATAATACGAGCCCAAAGGATTGGCTTGAAGAGAAGACGCATAAAGTTTTTCGGTGGCAGTTTCTTTATCACGATCGTAATGAATACGCCCCGCCACATTGAGCCAGGAGATCAAATCATATTTTGCTCCTATCCCACCTAGTAAACGTCTCTTTTTCTGATTGTACAGATTCCGGTTGATTATCCAATAAGGATTTTGCATACCCATCCCCATGTTTCCTAAAGGCCAATATTGCGCATTAGCCCCAAGTTTCGGATCGTAAACTTCAAAATGATTCTTGTAGTTATAATCGGGATTGACGCTAATACGCTCTTGCAACACATCAGGTACCAAATAGACAGGAACCAATGGATTACCATACATACCTTGCGATAACATATTCTGTTCTGCGGTATGAATATATCTCAAAGTAAAGTCGAGTTTCAGTCTATGATTTAATAAAGAAGATGTATTCCGGAATGAGAAATTGTAACGATCTACATCGTTGTTGGGAATGATGCCAGTGCCATTCATTGTGACAGCCGATACTCGGGTTTGATTATATTCATTTCCTATAGAAAGGCTAAGGGAATTATTGATAGTATGTCCGGTACGGAAAAAGTCTGCTGGATTCCATGACTGAGGATGATTCGTCTTTTCTCCCCACCCCGCCACGTAGGTCTGCTGGAATTCAGGCATGACAAGTGGCGAACTGAAAGTGGTACTATTCCCCAACTCTACTCTTAGTTTTCCGGAATGTGCTTTCTTTGTATTAATCATCACCACACCGCTAGCGGAACGACTACCATACAAAGTAGAAGCTGCTGCGGTACTCAAAACAGAAATGCTCTTTATATCATCAGGAGAGAAAGCTGCTATACCATCACCAGTCTGCCAGTTAGAGGTATTTACATTAAAAGATTGCTCTGGCTCCAATCGTGGCAAAGGTACACCATCCAAAGTAAAAAGCACATTGTTGGATTTTAATATGGAACGGTAACCACGCAACACCATCCTTACTGAACCACCCACACCGGAAGCACTGGGATTAATAGCAGCTCCCGCCACTCTTCCTATCAGGGAGTTTACGAAATTGGCGTCTTTCACCTTCATCAGATCGGCCCCATCAATCTGTTGTGGACTGTATGCCAACTTCACCGTATCCTTTGGAGAAGTTTCATGATCCGCATAAATCATAGAAACAGGTAACAAGGCCAATAAAAGAATCGCACCTCCTTTTTTCATCAAAGAAATGTACAAAGATTGTGAGAAGCCACAACTAAGCAAAGTTTTGAGAGTAAATGCTTTCATAGGCATCAAATATTTAGATTTTGGTTACTACAAACTATTCATGTATCAAAGTTTATAGAAAAACTATATACATAATATAAATACAACTATAAGGAGCTTTCTACTAAAAGAGAAATGAGACTTTTTAAGAAAAATCTTAAATTATATTTTAGATAGTTTCTATTTCCCTTTACTAACAAAATTCAAATTACATACTTTCGAATGCATAATTTCGAAGAATATTATACAGCCCTAAAAAACATTCAATTTAGAGAATATAAAATACCCTGATATAAATTGGCTGTTTTTAGTCGACTTATATTAGGGTAAGATACATATCGGACGACAATCCATCAGCGATGTAACTGTACATTCTCTGTAGCCAAGTGTCGTCCGGGGCTTTTTGAATATAAACCATAAAAGAAAGTAGGAAGAAAACAAACCCAGTTCCCTTCCTACTTGATGAATAAAAGTTCTATTTGCTCTTTCTCAGTTTTCTGACGACCTCGTTTATGGGTACTAATCTTTTACTTTGATAAACAATCGCAGCATCATACCCTGTTTTTGCCACTTGATCTTCGTTAAAAATGACCAATTGATCGGTACATAAGGGCAAGTAACCTTTTTGGTTTACAAAATACTTTATCCTATCAAAATATTCTTTTTTTGTGCTTTTGATCGTCCCTGCATTGCCTTTAAAAAATGCAACTCTCTTTCCGTGAAAATCAAATGTGCTTTTTATCGTTTGATAATTAAAATTCAGATATTTACTTTCACAAATATTCAGGGTAACCATAGTATCTTCCCCCATTTTGACAAGACAGTCTAAAATATCTTTTTGCCTGTCTTGTTCGGATTTATCTTGCCCCATTAATGAAATGTTAAAAATCATAGGCAGGAATAGAATTAAAAGTAAATGTTTCATTTTTATTTATTAAAAAAATAACTATAAGTCCACGGTCTAATACCATTTCCCCACAAATACATTTGTGCATTTAAGAGATATGGATGTATTCCTATATTGAACAATCCCGATAAATTCAATGCAACAGAAGTATGTGTAACACAACTGCTCAATTCCAAGCTATAGATAAATTTGCCAGAATTCTCCATCTTATTAAGCCATTGTCCATATTTCATTATTGTACCCTTATTGACATTAAGAGTTTGTCGCCAAAACACTTCTCCTGCACCTGTATGAGTATCCCAATGGTTTGTTCCTTTCATCCAATGCCAACTGCCATTCCCGTCGACATACCTATTGGGACCGACTGAAATAATACCATTAGGGTCAGCATTAGCAGGATTTCCATTGCCCAAACCAGTTCCTGTCATAGTTCCTTCATTTACTAATGCAGAATGCCCTACAGCATCCGAATTTTCAGTAACCAAATCAACCTTTTGAGGATTAAATCCTATCAACGCATCACTCAAATTTGCCAGTGCTCCAAGCCCATATCCGATATTCTCCAGTACAGAATTCCCTTTTTCGCCGAGATATCCAAAATCTCCATTCGTAAAGTCGTAAGAGACTGCACCAAGACTGATTGATATCGGCGTTTGTCCACCGGTATAAGCCCAAGTACCTACCGAGTTGACAAGCGAAGAACCAGCTATAGCCACAGTGTTCGCCATTGGAATTCCTGAAGTCGCTATCGCTCCACCTACATAACCTGACACACCGCCTACAACAGCACCACCAAGCATATAACCCCAAGTTTTACCGGAGCTCCAATCCCATTTTACAGGATTATATTGTCCTTTATTAGCTATAACACCACCCGAATACATACCAATTGCAGCACCAATAATTACAGGAACAAACCAAAGAAACTCTCCATTCCGATCCACATAGCACAGTGGATTATTCATCGCATACATATACCGATTATACGACTGCGTAAAGTCCAACACCTGCACATATGGGTCAGGACTCAAGAATCTTCCCAGCACTGGATCATACAGACGGGCATTCATGTTAATCAATCCAAAGAACGAAAGATGCTCGTGTCCTGTAAAGCCTCGATCCAGCATCAGCTCAGGCTCCGTACCTGGTGCATAAACGGTTTGGGTAGCGGGATTGCGCAATCTTCCCCAAGCATCAAAGCTATTCTCTTCCACTACGTTTCCTTGTGCATCGGCTATTTGTAAAATGCTGCCTAAGTAATCCCGATGAATAAAGAAAACAGATAAGCGATTACCTTCTTTTATTAATACCGCAGGAGCATCATAATATCCGCCGCCAAGATAAAGCTTTTCTTTGACACTGCCAAGAGATTCGTCTATTTCGTAGTTACCACCCAGATAGTAACGAGTCAACTCATTCTGATTGTTCACAGAATACTGCATACGTATGCGCTCATGATTGGCGTTGTACGTCAACATGACTTTCTTCGTATCCAGCATGATAACAGAAGGACGCTGGGCAGCGGTATAAGTGATGTCAATACCTGACTTTACCGGGTCTCCCCCGTTGTAATCCAAACCAGTCACTGCATAGGGGCGATTAGGATTAGTATAATTCAGGCCCAAGTTATTTTCATTACTCTTCCTGCGAATATTGCCCAAATCGTCATAGATGATACTGTTATGTCCTTCAATTCGTAAGCGGTTCAATTCATCATAACCGAAGTTTTCCGACAACCCTCTCGTCTCATCCGTACGATTCTCTAGACTGTTGGTTTCCGTATTGAAGCTGTAGCTATGGTCGAACATGACTGTTTCGTCTGCCCTCATAATGCTGCGTCTTGTAAGTAATCCACAATCATTAAAGGTATAGCTGCGTTGCATACCACCGGCGGTAAGCTTCGTCAATTGGCCCAACTCGTTCTCTTCATCGTGACGATACACCAAGGTCCCGTCCTGCAAGCGGACTTCGGACAAGAAACCGTTCCGGTAAATCAGATGCTCGGTAGCCAATGTTCCGTTTTGAGAAGTATAAACCACATCGGATGGCAGTCCAGTGGTAGTGTAGCCATACGTTTTCTGTAACCACTTGCCGTCTGGCGCTTTTTCACGCTGCATTTCCAGCCTGCCATATCCGTCGTAAACGTTGTACATACCACTGCCATTGCTCGACACTGCCGAGAGCAGCAGGTTCTCTGTATTGTCATAGGTGTAGACCGTTGTCATGTCAGGGGTAGTCTGCCTGGTTATTCTCCCGTAGCAATCGTACTCTTTCACAATCTCACGACTATCAGCATCCGTTTCCTTACATATGTTTCCGGCAGCGTCGTATGCTGTACGCCTGATTCCGGCACTCGGGTCTTTGATAGCAATGCGCCGACCGTACTTATCGTAGTAGAAACGGGTCTGTATTTCTTTCTGATTCGCCTTTACTACTGCTACTATCGGTTGTCCGTCAGGGCGGTAGTAATAGTCAATAATTCCCCCGTTATCCGCAACCTGCGTCATCAGTCCCGCAGCGTCATACTTGCGAATGCGGCGAATACCATTCTCTAGAACAGTGTCCGTCAAAATTCCATAGGCGCAGGAATCTATTTTCCCCGAGGCGTGGCGGGTAGAGGTAAGACGGTTGAACTTGTCGTATACAAAGTGGGTCCAGTGTGAAGCCACGCTATCCTTAGTCGGTAGTGATTCTTTTTCCAACAAGCCAGTCTTGGGGTTATACACCTTATCTATTTTCATTTCCCGTTCATCAAAGCGAATCTGCGATGTACGCACTTCACGCTTGAGAAAGTCATAATACATTTTCGTCACGGGTTTTCCGGTCTCAGTAGCGGTTACAACATACAGTCCGGGGTCCTTTCCCTGGCTCCATGCAATTGATAGCTGTTTCGCACTCCCGTCAGGATAGCTGGTTTCCATAAGACGTCCCCATGCATCATAGATGTAGCGGGTGATGCGTCCTTTAGCGTCAGAACTGCTTTGCAAAAGTCCGGTTGCAGGGTCATACGTATAGTCAATAGATAGTCCCATGGCATTAGTCTTTTTAAGCAGGCGTCCGTTAGGGTAGTACATAAATGTGTATCCTAATGTATCTGTTGACTCATAAGAGCATTGCTTCTGCTTGATTAGCTGCAAACGGTCGTTATACTCGTAACGTTCTTGGGAAGTGATACTTCCATTGATAAAGTTTGTTCTACAAACAGGCCAATAACGGTCGTCGTAATCTACTCTTACTTCCTGGATAACAGTTGAATCATTACGGAAGTTCTTTGTCACGGAATAAAGCGGAAGTCCCAATAGATACAAATCACTATTTTCCACATTCTCATAACCATGCGATTTCGTTTCCTTAAGGACGCCACAGGAAGTGGATACAGCAACCACCTGCCCATACCCATTATGTTCATACCTAGTCACTTTTTCCGTTTCATTGAGAGCATTCTTCACCGTTTCTTTCTGTAATTTCAGAAGGATCGTTTTATCCTGTGCCCTCTCCAACACATATTTACGTACAACTGTATCAGTGGGAGTTTCCTTTTTTATCTCCGCACCTAACAATTCCGGATCAAATACGGAAGTCATCAGACGTTTATTTATAACGTCTTCCGTCTCAATTTTCCGGAAACCACGGAATCCGAGCCCCGTACAGTGGAAAACGGCATGAGTATAGTTGTAGTATTCCCACGAAAGCTGCTCGCCTCCCTTTGTTTTTTTCAGCCATGACGGAACATACAGATGAGGAGTCATTACCGCATGTGGGTAACTAATATACCCAAATGATGGACTCAAAGTACCCTTATAGCGACTTTCGGGAACTTTCATTATATCCATATAATAGTGGTTCGAAGTCACTCCATAACTATCGGTTAGGTCATGTAACATACGCTGTTCTGACTCGTTATGAGAATAATCATATACATGGAGATTCTCATTGTCCACGCAGATAAGCCCGCCCGACCAGTAGTAAGATTGCGCTACATTAGCCATAGCAAACTGCGCCGAAAGATTATCCATTTGCAAAACAGAACGGATATTATAGTTCTGACTTATTTTTCCATTCTCGTTCAAGTGAAGATAGATTTTCCCACGCACGTTACGCAGCAAATCCGGCAAGCCGTCACTATCCACATCCACCAACATGAAGTTCTGCCCAACCGTCTCGTGAAAACAGTAGAACAATTCCTCTGTATGCACTTTAAATCCAGGATTAGCGGAACTGTAGGAAGAGTTGCCGGTTGATAACAGAAACTTCCACTGCTTGCCGTTCTCCACATTCCAGTCAAAGACCACCAAGTCACGCTGGGGTACACTCGGATCAACCATACACTCCTGGCCGGAGTAGGGATGTACATAATGTTTATATCCACTCGCACTAACGCTTTTCAGATTACTCTCACTATCACATGCACCATGGCAAATTCCATCTCCGAAGTGTTTAAACCCATCCTTACAATGCACACGACGTGGCCCCAGAATAATATCCATATTCCCGTCACCGTTCATATCAGCCACCATCAGTTCCCTGTCCTTTATAGTACCGCTTTCAAAATTGAAGTGCATGATATTAATAGCACTAGAGTATGCCAGTTGCCTGAACCCATCACCGGTAAACTCGTAAACATAAAGACCGTTTATGTTGATCAGACAGATATCCGTTTTTCCATCACCATTATAATCCATAGGAATCAGTCGATCGGCATGCAATGCCCGACTATCTGCTTGGTACAGTGCAAAGTCAAAACAGGTTCCATTATAAATCGCTTTACGGCTATTCAAGTCTACCAGCAAGGCACGTGACGGATATTTCTTTCTATTCGAATCATAGCAAGTGGATATAGCCAGCAGCTCTGCCTTTCCATCCCCATTAAAGTCACCGGTAAGTACCTGCCGTTCATGAACATATCCATCCCATTCCGAGTATACATAATCCGAATGACGATTAGGATCGACATTATTTGTATATACAGACACCATCAACCGATCTTCATCATAATTCACTTTTACCGGTTCCTCCAATCCATCCCCATTCACATCTACCGCTTCCAATTGCTTAAAGCCTTTTCCTGCTGTAAATATGACGGGAGAAACGGGAGAAGTCGACAAATCTTTATATACCAGTAAATGCTGGTCTTCTTTATACTCACCTAACACCGGATACGAAATTAAACCGTCACTTTTCGACGCCCGGCTAAACTTTCCACGTGACAAGGCAAGTGACCTGTGAGAATTGGCTCCCTGAACAGAATTCGGAAAATACTTCTGTAAATAAATAGTACGCCCACTAAGAAACTCAATGCTCCTTCCATCTCCGTACTTGAAACGCAGAGGAGTTAATTTGCCGCTTTCTGTCTCGCAATCCAATTGTACCGGCAGATCCACGCCTCTATTTTGATAAGAAAGCAGATAACGCCGCCACAGTGTACTTTTATAAAAAGATTCCACTTTTTCCAGTAAACGACTATATTTAAATGCTTTTCCATCAACATAGCGTGTGATGTCATCAGTCACATTGCGATAGGTAAATACTATGGAATCATTATATACGCTTCCAGCTTCTCCATACAGAATCTTACGAATATAAGGTAAATTATCAACCTGAGTATAGTCATATTTAATAGTTCTACCTTTACGGTTCGTATATGAAGTCATCACGTAGCTGAAAGGAGCTTGCGCAAAGGCTTCAAACAAAGCGATGTTTCCATCTGGATAACGAGCTTGCAATGAACCGTTCGCCAATTTTTTCACTTTCACGAATCCCTGTTCGCTTTGCCAACTATTCGTACCAGTTTTTAACAAGCGGATACCATCCAACATCAACTTATCTTCGTTCAAAGAGAGAGGAGATGATTTTCCATCATAATAGATTGTTCCAGCCACGTGGGTGATACCGGAGAGCCCACTGATATTCCACCCATACCCCAATGCGCTTTCACGTTGTTGGCTATTGTAACAGAACGACAAACGGGGGTGAAAGTCTTCCGGATCAGGATGAATATCGATTGCCACCTGATAGGTAACAGCTCCCGTGGGAGTAAGGGCGTATTGAATAGGTATTTCACCTACTTCGTACCCCGTATTAGCGTAGTCATTACCACCTTCTAATGTTGTTGCGCCCTGCGCTTTTGCAGAAAGGGCCGTCAGTGAGGCGATTATTAAAATAATGAATCTTTGTATCATATTTTTCATATATATTGCTATTTCTTATTAGTTTTAATTCGATTACCCGACTGATCGTATTGGTAGCATACCGGGCTATTATCCGGTTCCTCCGGCAGAATTTCCGGTTCATCAGGAATGCCAGGTGATAAATCGGCTATAATAGTTATTCCCAGTTCTCCATTGGGAACAGAACCATTCATGTATTTATATCCTGCAGTAATAATAAAATAGGTGCCGGCAGGTAAATTTTTCAAATGGATATAAGCAAGTCCATGAGAAGCACCTTCAGGGATACCAAGCTTCTCCGGATCAAAATCCGGGGACATAAAGTCTCCCTCTTCAAAAATTTCGACCTCTTCTATGTTTACATCACTGTCTGGCTGAAGTTCAGAAAGGAGTCGATATACAAACAAGGAACTAAATCCCATGCGTGAGTTCCAGTTATGGACAATTACATTTCCCGAAGCCGGAATCTCCATCCGATAAAAAACGGCATTCCCTTGAGTCTTCTGATAATGGCTGCTCCCTTTAGGCATGTAAATGAAGCTATTATACCAAGGTGGCACTTTCCGTGTATCGCGTACATCCGTAAATATCATTTTTCCAATGTCGAATGTCACTGGTATTGCGTCATAATAATAGGTACCATCTTTTTCTACGGTTTGCGCCTGCAGTCCCAATCCCCAAAATACTGCTAATAATATGAATATAATTCGTTTAGTCATTGTGTTTATTGTTATAATTCACTATTGGATAATTCTACAAAGCCCCGCCATGCCAAACTGGCGCGCACAATTTTGCATAGTGGGGATTATTCAGCATTTCTCTTTTACAAATTCATCGCATTAGCGCCTAAAACGCCTGCCAAAGCCGAAGCCACTGCGATAACCACCTTCAGGATCATATCCCATACTGATTTCTTCATTGCCATCATTTACCTCCTTTCTGTTCTTTAATGTGTTGTGTTACTCTGTGTTTCTCCGTACTTCCAGTCTCATCAGTTCTATCGGCAAATTCTCCGAACTCCTTGAATTCCTTTGCCACATCGAAGCACGGGCACTGTTTAATCCACTCTTCCGGTTCTATCTCACCGTTTCCGTTCAAGTCCGGCGAAAGATCCCGGTGTCCGCAGACCCGGCAGCCGGAAAATTTCTCCTGTAGTTGCCCGACGAGTTGCCGGAGCGTAGCCCGCTGTGCCGGGGTCCGGGTATCTGCCGGGCGTCCCCGGCAGTCCAGACCACCTTCATAGCAGATACCTATCGAGTGAGCGTTGAAACCTTTGGCGTGTGCTCCGATGCGTTCCACGGGCCGGGTAAGGTGCACTGTTCCATCCTTGCGGATGTAGTAGTGATAGCCTGTTCCGTTAAATCCGCGACGCCGGTGCAACCGGTCCAAATCTTCCGGAGAAAGTATACAATCCTCCCTCGTAGCGCTGCAATGCACCACAATCAAGTTGATAATCCTCATGTTAGTGGATGATTTCTAGTTTAGTTAAAAGCCAAATGTTTAGTTAAGCCTACGACGTTTGTCGTTTACATTTTGTGTACTCTTCACTGCTGTGACGCCATTTATGCAGCCGGATCGGGCGCTTCTCCGCCTCCTTCATTACCGCCTCCACCGGGCTTGTCGCTTCCACCGGAGTTGCCGCCTTCCGCACTACCCGCATCGGAAACAAGTTTATCATAACGGGCACACTTCGCACCGGTCACCATCGAACGGGTAGCGGTAGTGCGGTCAAGGTTCCTGGTAGTCGCCGGTTGGAAACGGACGGTAAGCGTAGCCTGTGCAGCCGACACTTCGTCAGAGGTTTCCACACCTTTGCCACGAGCCACCATCACCATACGGAAGGTACCAAGACCGTCCACGCTTACGCTTTCCGAAGATTGCAAGTGTTGACCCATCACCGTCACCAGGTTGTCGAGTGTGTTTTTTACGTCACCCGGAGAGAGGGAAGAGTAGGCTGCTATCTCTTTCGAAAGTTGTGCGGAATCTACGTTTCCCGAACGTACAACTCGGGGGTAGAAGAGTTTTTTACCGCTTTTTTTGTCTTCCAGAGTTGACTGGAAGGGTTTGTACAATACTGGCATAATTGTAATAGTTTTTAGTCGTTAATAATTCTAGTTTGTCTGTGTCTTTAAGCTTATCGACAATGCAAATATAAGACCTTATTTCTGTCTGTGCAAGAGATTTTAAAAGTGTGCGTTAATAAATTCATTAATATAAGAAGTTGTTGTTATATCACTAATTTACAACATATTACACAACGCAGCAGCATCATAACCCTTATTAATTCAGTTATTCAGGACACTCAACAAATAATGACCGGGCAGTTTGATCTTTCCGGCACTTGCCCGAATGACACCGAAACCCTTCCAAACCTTACCACCGATTTCTCCGTAATTACTTTTCAGTACGATTGCATACTGTTCAGAGGGAGGAATATGATAAAGGCGAAGGTTATCCAATAGTCCGGAAAGGTTGCGCGGGTGTCCGTCAGCAGGAGCTTGCATCCGGTCAATATCCGACTGTGTCAGTTCGTGTTTCTTCTTCGCCGGTTTTCTGTTAGAAAAATCTCCTCCTTCTTCTCCCTCATCCCCTCCTTTGGGCAAAGGAGGGTTAGGGAGGATGTTTTCTTTCCTTTCTTTTTCTTTTCTTTTTATGAAGGTGCTTTTTGTTGCAGTACCCGGGGATTCTGTTACAGTATCGAGGGTTTGCGTTACAATATCCGGGGTTTCTGCAACAGCATCCGGAAGGGTGGAGTGTACGGTTTCCTCATCCGGCAGCAGACAGTAGTCCGGAGAAATATGACAGCGGCTGCGGCGTTTAGTGATAAAAAGGAACTGCCGCTGAATGTCGGCGGAAGTCAGGATGCCGTAACGTTCGTAGAGAGAGGAATCGAAGAAACCGTACTCCACAAACAGACGAAGCACCCGGCGGACACTATCGTTATCCGTGCTGAAGAGCTGGTCGGAGAGTTCGTCATAGAAGTCATCATCGACATGAATATAATAACCCTCGCCCGAATATAGATAAGACAGGGTATAGAGCAGGATCGTGAAGGCGGAATCGCCTTCACGCTTCATCACACGGCGTACGACACGGTCGTGCATAAAATCGGTATTCAAAGGGAAATAGTCAAGCCCTTGTTTTATTCGTCCCATGATATAAATTGTTTTTATAAATCAGTCTGCCAATTCTAATTTTGATCCTGATTTTGATTCTAATTCCAATTCAAAGACTGATTCGGATTGGAATTCAGAACCTGATTCGGATTCAAATTCCGATTCACGGACTTTCCGCCTTTTCCGTTCAATGCTGGCAGCTACGGTTTCAAGGGCATGCAGAATAAGTTCCCGCCGCAACGTGGGATCTTCTGTAGAGGTAATTACCGGATAACTGCTTTCCCTGTTGCATGCCAGGGAGCGTTTCTCGTTCTTCCGGTGGTTCCGGCTGACAGTTTTACGACATTCCTTACAGTAGTTGCCGGGAAGACCGGTTTTCTTATTGATATAAAAGGCACTTGCCGGAAGAGAGCGTTTGCAACATCCGCAAACGCACAGTGTTTGTACTTTTGAGCTTTTCATTTTGTTATCCAATTATAAATTATAAATGCTAGTTTTTATCAGTCAGGTCTGTAATCATTCAAATACGGAGTATTCGTATACAATATGTTATCCTTTTGTTATCCTATTGCCAGGTATTAACATCTGGCGTTTCAGATATTAATGGTTAGAGAAATAGCTATTAACACTTGAGAGAATAGCTGTTAACAGGTATCAGTAAGCTTTCCGCAGGTGGCGGATGAGAAAATTTCAAGTTTTTTGTGTTTTTCTTGAAGTATTGCATGGCATATCCGTTTTTAATTTATATTTTTGAAACGTTTTCTATTAATCAATGGGACAAAGATAGAATATTTTTCATAAATAAAATAGCGATTTTCAATATTAAATCTCAACTATTTCACAAATCATTGATTATAAACATATAGTAAACATATTTTTGAGGCAGCCATTTTTATAGCTGTCATTTGTAAATCCGAGATTAGTCTTTTAAATAAAAAAACAGAATGGATACAAATTTGGATGTATTAGGTATCATCAAGCGTGCCAAACAGGCATTGAACTTAAAGAGAGACAGCGAACTAGCTGAATACCTGGAAGTTTCGAGAGCAACAGTTACCAATTGGGGAGCACGAAACAGTATTGATTTCCGTCTGCTGCTTGACAAATTCGGAGACAAGGTGGACTATAACTGGCTATTATTGGGAAAAGGAAATCCGAAACATCAGCCGAGATTTTGCCAAAGCGAGCTGGTACAGGGAGAAGTCGAAATTATACACAATCCGAAAACGCCCGAACCAATAGACGACCGTAGCGTGACATTATACGATATTACGGCGGCGGCGAACCTGAAAACATTATTCACCAACAAACAGCAATATGCACTGGGGAAGATATGGATTCCCAATATTTCCGTCTGCGACGGGGCGGTCTACGTCAACGGAGACAGCATGTATCCCATACTGAAATCGGGAGATATTATCGGATACAAGGAAATTAGCAGTTTCGACAACGTGATTTACGGGGAAATATACCTGGTGTCGTTTATGATTGACGGAGACGAGTATCTGGCGGTGAAGTACGTGAATCGTTCGGAAAAAGAAGGGTATCTCAAGCTCGTGAGCTATAATACTCATCATGAGCCGATGGATATTCCATTCGCGTCCATCAATGCGATGGCGATTGTGAAGTTCTCCATCAGGAGACACATGATGATGTAAGTTTTACCACAAAGAATGCAGAAGACACAGAGTTTCAAGGAAGAAAAAAGACCTCCGTGTCCTCTGTGGTGAAATCAGATTTCTTCCCCCTTCAGCGTAGCCGAGCTGGCCTCCGTGACACGCACATTAACGAAATCACCGACACGGTGCGTACCTCTGTCGAACACCACCACACGGTTCTGCTCCGTACGGCCGAACAGCTGGTCGCGCGAACGCTTGGAGACTCCTTCCACAAGCACTTCATACGTTTTACCGATGCAACGCTGGTTGGATTCGGCAGACAGACGGTTCTGCAAAGCGATAATCTCGTTCAGGCGACGGACTTTCACCTCTTCGGGCACATTATCTTCGAGATGCTTGGACGCATACGTTCCCGGACGTTCGGAATATTTAAACATGAAAGCAGCATCATATCCACATTCTTCCATCAGCGAAAGTGACAAGGCATGATCCTCTTCCGTTTCAGAATGAAAACCGGAGAAAATATCGGTAGTCAGTCCGCAATCGGGGACGATACGTTTGATAGCTGCCACCCGGTCCAGATACCACTCACGGGTATACTTACGGTTCATCAGTTTCAGAATACGCGAACTGCCGCTCTGCACAGGCAGATGGATATGTTTACACACATTCGGAACTTGCGCAATCACTTCCAGCGTTTCATCACTCATATCCTTCGGATGGGAGGTCGTGAAACGAATACGCACTCCCGGAGCAGCCTCGGCCACTGTTCGGAGCAACATCGGGAAAGTAACCACTTCGCCTGTCGGTCTTTCAAAACGGTAAGAGTTGACGTTCTGCCCCAACAGGGTGACTTCCTTATAGCCTTTCGCCACGAGGTCTGCTACTTCATTCAGGATGCTTTCTACGTCACGGCTGCGCTCGCGTCCACGAGTATAGGGCACGATACAATAGGTGCAGAAGTTATTGCAGCCACGCATGATGGATACAAAACCCGAAATATGATTGCCGCAGATACGCGACGGAATCACATCCCGATAAGTCTCGGTAGTAGATAGTTCCACATTGATTGCTTTTTCACCGGTTTCTACGGCCGCAATCAGGTCGGGCAACGTCAGGTAAGCATCCGGCCCCACAACGAGGTCTACATGATGATTCGTTATCAGATCATCCTTTACCCGTTCGGCCATACAGCCCAGTACACCTACAATCAGATGCTTTTTCTTTTTCTTCAGCGAGTGGAAAAACTCCAGGCGATTCAGAATCTTCTGCTCCGCATTGTCGCGGATGGAACAGGTATTCATAAACACGGCATCGGCTTCCTCCAGCGTTTCGGCTACGGAATAACCCGCCATTTGCATCACCGAGGCAATCACCTCACTGTCGGCTACGTTCATCTGGCAGCCATAGGTTTCGATAAACAACTTTTTGTTGTCATCCTTCATTTCAGTTGCGGATTTAAAGTCCGCTCCCGTTAATTCGTTCATACTCAAATCTTAGTTTAAAAATTCGGATGCAAAGATACGGCTTCGCTTTCAATAAGTAGTGAATTGATATCAAAATAACGCAAAAACTTATGATTTGGCAAGCAAATTTGTAATTTATGTTAAGAGAATAAACATTTTTAGGCGATATGCTTGGCATATTTAAATTTATTTTTCACATTTGTGCAATGAAAGAAACATTAGATTTTTTCATAGTTAAGGTTTAGGTTAAAAAAATTAAGGGGAGCTGTGAAGCTGCCCTTTTTTCATAATAAAATGTTAGCCTGAACCAGATAAAATACGTAACTTTGGCAGATAACTAATTAGCAGTGAAACACAATGGAAGATTTTTTGAAATTTCTCTTGATAGCAGGTGTCATTCTTGTGGGAATATTCAAAGAGGTGAATAAGAATAGTAAATCGAAAAAAGCTAAGAATAAACGCCCCGTTTCCCCGATGCCATCCCCCGTTGAAGTAGCTCCGGATGCAGTTCCTATGCCCGAGGCATGGGGTGGCCCCAAGTCGCTGGAAGAATTATTCCAGCCTAAACCCCTGAAACAGACGCCACCGCAACAGTCTCCCAAACAGGCGGCGAAACCAGCGGCGCAGCAGAAAAGAAAAAAAGAAGAAATATCCGTTTCCGCATCCCTGGCAAACAGTGCCGCGCAAGATAAACGAAATTCCCAACAAGGTTCTCATTATAACTCTCACACCGAATCAACTGATAACGAACATGATTTCACGATTCACTTCGCAGAAGAAGCCCGCCGCGCTATTATCTGGGGAGAGATACTTCAACGGAAGTATTGAGAGAGCCCGTAAACTCATTGAGTTTCGAATCATTATGTGACGAGTCATTGCCAAGCATTGGTACAAGGCCGTACAAACAGAGAATTAATTATCAATAAAAATATCAACTGTATTTAACACGAAATTTACTATTTATGTCACTCAATCGTATTTCGGCAGCGGAAGCTGCAAGCCTAATCAAACATGGCTACAACATCGGCCTAAGCGGATTTACTCCCGCCGGAACGGCCAAGGCTGTAACAGCCGAACTCGCAAAAATTGCTGAAGCAGAACATGCGAAAGGAAACCCGTTTCAAGTAGGAATTTTCACAGGCGCATCGACAGGGGAATCCTGTGACGGCGTACTGTCACGTGCCAAAGCCATCCGCTACCGCGCTCCTTATACTACCAACGCCGACTTCCGCAAAGCTGTGAACAACGGAGAGATTGCCTACAACGACATACACCTCTCACAAATGGCACAGGAAGTGCGCTACGGGTTCATGGGCAAAGTGAACGTAGCCATCATCGAAGCCTGCGAAGTAACTCCGGACGGAAAAATTTATCTGACTGCCGCCGGCGGCATCGCCCCGACCATCTGCCGTCTTGCCGACCAGATCATCGTGGAGTTGAACAGCGCACACAGCAAATCCGGTATGGGTATGCACGACGTATACGAACCGCTCGACCCGCCTTACCGCCGCGAAATACCGATCTATAAACCGAGTGACCGTATCGGACTGCCTTACGTTCAGGTAGACCCGAAAAAGATTATAGGCGTAGTGGAAACCAACTGGCCGGACGAAGCGCGTTCTTTCGCTGCCGCTGATCCGTTGACCGACAAAATCGGCCAGAATGTTGCCGACTTCCTTGCAGCCGACATGAAACGCGGTATTATCCCGTCCAGTTTCTTGCCTTTGCAATCGGGTGTAGGAAACATCGCCAACGCTGTACTCGGTGCATTGGGACGTGATAAAACGATTCCTGCATTCGAAATGTACACAGAGGTAATCCAGAATTCCGTGATCGGATTGATTCGCGAAGGACGCATCAAATTCGGTAGCGCCTGTTCACTGACTGTTACAAATGACTGTCTGGAAGGCATCTACAACGATATGGATTTCTTCCGCGACAAACTGGTTCTCCGTCCGTCGGAAATCTCAAACAGCCCGGAAATAGTACGCCGCCTCGGTATCATTTCTATCAATACAGCCATCGAAGTTGACCTGTACGGCAACGTAAACTCTACCCATATCGGCGGAACAAAAATGATGAACGGTATCGGTGGTTCGGGAGACTTTACCCGCAACGCTTACATCTCTATCTTCACTTGTCCGTCTGTGGCCAAAGAAGGGAAGATCAGCACGATCGTACCGATGGTATCCCACCACGACCACACGGAGCACGATGTCAACATCGTTATCACCGAGCAAGGTGTTGCCGATCTTCGTGGCAAGAGCCCGAAAGAACGCGCACAAGCCATCATCGAAAACTGTGCACATCCTGACTACAAAGAGCTTCTTTGGGATTACCTCAAACTGGCCGGTAACCGGGCACAGACTCCACACGCTATTCAGGCTGCACTTGGTATGCACGCAGAGTTGGCTAAGAGTGGCGATATGAAGAATACTAATTGGGCTGAATACTCAAAGTAAATATAATATATATAGTATAGAATTTACAGTATTCGATTCAAAACAAGTATAATTGTATTCTCTGGTAAACAAAATCCTACGATTTTTGCTTATTAGAGAATACAATTGTCTTTTTATAGAAGAATCAATAAAGAGCCCTCCATGGAAAATAGTACCTGCCCCTTGACAACATAGAAATCGGATTCAACAACGGAATTCCACTTTGGTTGTACGGGCTAATGTATTCATATCAGCCTATTTCCCAATAATCACCTCACACACCTTATCCTGAAATGCTCTCGCTTTAGCCGCCGAAAGCACATTCTGGTTCATAATGGCAAAGGCTACTTCATGTCCGTTTTTCATCTTCAGATAGCCCGCAAGCGCATTTATTGCCGTAAACGAACCTGTTTTGGCATGAACATTCCGGAAGGCAGGAGTACCTTTCATCCGGAATTTCAATGTTCCGTCCACTCCGCCAACGGGAAGAGATTTATATAACATCTGAAACACCTCTGTTTGCGAGTACGCATATTTCAGAAAGTCCACCAGCAGGGCAGGAGAGAGGTAATTATAATTGGACAGTCCGCAACCGTCGGCAATCTTATAGTCTTTCGGGTCATGCCCCAGGCGACGGATCAATTTCATAATCTCGACAATACCATCTTCGGCAGCCACCTGCTTCTTTCCCGTAGCCTGGGCTCCTAAGCGACAGAGCAATGCTTCCGCATTAAGATTATCACTCTCTTTCATCAACTGGTTCAGCACTTTCTGCACGGAAGTATTCCAGCAAGCCATCCGTTCTACAGTCACACTATCACGAGGCAATTCGGCAAAACCATACGACTGGGGAGTCGTGATTCCTTTCCCACGAAGACGCTCCAGGAAAGTATGCATAAAAAAACGGGGAGAATCGTAGATGTTTACATCGTCCTTTCTGATCGAAGTGACATTGCCCGAAACGAGGAGATTATTGCCATTCGTCAGCCAGTCTCTCGTGAAAGAGAATCTTCCGGCAGAAGAGGTACGTGTTTTCGTCTGATTCGTCACTGTATAATAGGAGGATACAGGTTGACAGGAAACACTTGCAGTATCTCCCTGCACTGTAGAGGGAACGACAGAAACCTGCACAGTCCCCTTGCAAAACATCAATGGAGAGAGATAGGGCTGATAGCCCGCAGGGGTATCGTCCCATGCCCATCCACTACCCCAATAAAGAGAGTCTTTCATCGAAACATCGCCGTACACCTGTCCGTTAATCACCGAAAAAGGGAAAGTGATTACCTCTTCTATCAATGAATCCATCGACTGGCTGTTAAATTCAGGATCGAATCCGCCTACCACATACAGGTTGCCTTGCAAAGTATCATGTTCTATCACGCCATCGTGCCATACTTCCGTGCGGAAAGGTTCGGCAGCTTCGGGGCGGGAGAGGGCGGTAATAGCCGTCAGCAGCTTCATTGTAGAGGCAGGACGGGAAAGTTTCTCCGCACGATAGTTATAAAGTGATTTCTTAGCCGTCAGATCGTAGACGGATATGCCGACCTCGGATGCTTCGGGGAGCATCTTCTTGATAAGCGAATCTATCCGGGAGAAATTTTGTTGTCCCCAAAGTGGCAACAAACAAACTGAAAGGGTGACCAACAAAAGACTTTTTTTCATACAATACAGTTTATGATATCAACAAATGTACAATGACACATCACCATACAAACTATTGCCAATAAGGCCGGAGTGATTATATATTTTCTCATCATATATTTGATTTTATCAGTAAGATACCCGCATCAATGAACGATCGCAGATATCGGAATCCCTTTATAACACTTCCCGGAAAATCTCTCCTACCGTAGGATGCGGGAAAACAATCTTTTTCCATTGCGCTGCCGTCAATCCGAGCTCAATGGCAGTGCCCGCAAGAGTGATAATCTCCGAAGCCGGATTGCCCAATACATGGGCTCCAATCACCCGTTGCTGTTCATCCAACAATACTTTGCAGACTCCGTTCACGCCCTCATTCTCCGCCACAAAACGACCGGAGTAAGCCATCGGAAATTTGATAACCTGATAAGTGATACCTTTTGCCAACGCCGATTCCTCCGTTTCACCCACTCCGGCAATCTCCGGATTGGTATAGACTACGCCCGGAATAGCCCGATAACTCATGGCATCTTCCTTTCCCAAGATGGAATGTACGGCAACTTCCGCTTCACGAACAGCCGTATGGGCGAGCAAAGAGAATCCTGTCAGGTCACCACAAACATACACGCCCAGCACAGAAGTCTGCATCTTTTCATTAACTCTGATAGCGCCACGCTCTGTCTTCTCCAAATTCAAGTTTTCGAGCCCGAAACCTTTCGTCACCGGGCGACGGCCGACACTCATCAACAGCTTTTCTGCAATGACACTGCCGTTTCCCTCCGCGTTCTCATAAGAAACAACAGCCCCTTCTTCCGTTTGCGACAAGCCGACCACTTTCGTACTAAGCAGGAATTTAATACCTCGTTTGGCATATTCCGCACGGAGCAAAGCGGAAAGCTCCTTATCCATTCCACCCAGGATTTCGTTCATCATCTCAACCACTATCACCTGTACTCCCAAACTATTGAAGAACGACGCAAACTCCATACCGATTACCCCGCCACCAACAATAGCCAGAGAAGCCGGCAATTCTTTACTGTCCAAAGCATCCCTGTGCGTCCAGTAGTTCACCGCGTCCACTCCCGGAATAGGAGGAATAAAGGTTTCCGAACCCGTACATAATATCAGATTCTCTCCTTCGTAAGTCTCTTCCCCGCAGCGAACCGTATTTTTATCAATGATCTGCGCTTCTCCTGATACAATTGTAACATTGTTGGCAGTCAGCTTCGCTTTCACTCCCAGCACCAGTTTACGCACTACCTTACTTTTACGCGCTATTATCTTAGGCAAATCGAAAGAGACTTCCGGGATATTGACTGCATACTTTGATGCATGTTTTGCACTGTCATAAGTCTTTGCCGAATACAACAATGTTTTCGTAGGAATACAGCCTTCATTCAGACAGACACCACCCAGACTATTCTTTTCGATAAGCAATACGCTCAAACCGCCTTTACCGGCAGTTTCGGCAGCCGTATATCCCGCAGGACCGCCACCAATGATAATTACTTGATATTTCATAGTATATAATCAGTTAATCTTTTCATTATTATCAAAACATGCTACGATTCATCCGCTTGAGAGTCTACAGGGTCTATTGCCTCCGTGGCCTTTATTTTCTTTGCGAACATTCTCTTTTCGAGTAGTTCTGCAAATTCCTGTTCCTTGACAGGCATCACCGAAACAAACTTCCCTTTTCCGTATTCTATCAGGATATAATCCGTCACCGAGAAGCGGCCGAACTTCATGGAATGGTATTTCCTGACTGCGGTAATTTCGGAAAGCGGGATGATCTTCTTGCGAATAAAACGACCACGTGAGACTTCCAGATCACCGTTTGTTGTCAATGTATAAGTAGTGTGTATAATTTGTTCGATCACTACAATCAGCATCAACATAAACAGTACCGCCACTAAGATATACTTACACCACAATGCGCCGACGGCATTCACAGTAAGCACCACCAACAGGAAATATTGGTACCAGGCGATGCGGGCATGAAAAATTCGATTCATTTTGTCAGATTTTTGCCTGCAAGGTAGCAATTTTATGAATTAGTGACAACGAAAAGTACAACGAAGTAACTTATTTTGTAGCTTTGCGGTGAGAAATAACAAGATTATGGTAAGAAAATTCGATTTCCTCGTTATCGGTTCCGGAATTGCCGGTATGAGTTTTGCGCTGAAAGTGGCGCACAAAGGTAAAGTTGCTCTTATCTGTAAAAGTGGGCTGGAAGAAGCCAATACGTACTTCGCCCAGGGAGGTGTAGCCTCCGTCACCAACCTTCTGGTGGATAATTTCGACAAGCACATTGAAGACACAATGATTGCCGGCGATTGGATCAGTAACCGTGCCGCAGTAGAAAAGGTAGTGCGCGAAGCTCCCGCACAAATTGAAGAACTGATTAAGTGGGGAGTGGATTTTGACAAAAACGAGAAAGGCGAATTTGACTTGCACCGCGAAGGCGGACACTCGGAGTTCCGTATTCTTCACCATAAAGATAATACGGGAGCGGAAATTCAGGACAGCCTGATTAAAGCCGTACAACGCCATCCGAATATCACGGTCATCGAAAACCAGTTTGCCATTGAAATCCTGACACAGCATCACCTGGGAGTGACTGTAACCCGCCAGACACCGGACATCAAATGTTATGGTGCTTATATCCTCGATCCGAAAACGGGAAAAGTAGATACCTATCTTGCCAAAGTGACGCTGATGGCTACCGGTGGAGTAGGAGCCGTTTATAAAACAACCACTAACCCGCTAGTCGCTACCGGAGACGGTATCGCCATGGTTTACCGTGCCAAAGGTACGGTGAAGGATATGGAGTTTGTACAATTCCACCCTACCGCCCTATATCATCCGGGAGACCGCCCTTCTTTCCTGATAACGGAAGCAATGCGTGGTTACGGAGGTGTACTGCGTACAATGGACGGCAAAGAGTTCATGCAGAAATATGATCCCCGTCTTTCACTCGCTCCCCGTGACATCGTGGCACGCGCCATCGACAACGAGATGAAGAACCGTGGAGACGACCATGTATATCTGGACGTCACCCACAAAGATCCCGAAGAAACAAAGAAACACTTCCCCAATATCTACGAGAAATGTCTTAGCCTGGGCATCGACATCACGAAAGATTATATCCCGGTAGCCCCGGCCGCCCATTATCTCTGCGGAGGTATCCTTGTCGACTTGGACGGACAATCTTCCATCGAACGTCTTTATGCCGTGGGAGAATGTTCCTGCACAGGATTGCATGGAGGCAACCGCCTGGCTTCCAACTCACTGATAGAAGCAGTCGTATATGCCGACGCTGCCGCCAAACACAGTCTACAAGTGGTCGATCAATATTCTTATAATGAAAATATTCCCGAATGGAATGACGAAGGAACCCGTTCGCCGGAAGAAATGGTGCTCATTACGCAAAGTATGAAGGAAGTGAACCAGATTATGAGTACGTATGTAGGTATTGTCCGCAGCGACCTCCGTCTAAAACGTGCCTGGGACAGACTCGATATTATCTACGAAGAGACTGAAAGCCTGTTCAAACGCAGCGTAGCGTCCAGAGAAATCTGCGAATTGCGTAATATGGTGAATGTGGGTTATCTGATTATGCGCCAAGCAATGGAGCGTAAGGAAAGCCGCGGATTACATTATACGATAGATTATCCTCACGTGAAGAAATGATTATGAAAACATTGATTCGGACCTTTATTCTTTTCTTCTGCATAACGGGACTAGTTTCCTGCTATGCAGGTATTCCACTGAAAAGCGGAAAATCAGAAAATAACCAGACTTATGAAGTCAGTTATCTGTTCGAGCACGACGGAGTGAAAGTGTACCGTTTTCTCGATCTGGGAAACTATGTGTATTTCACGACCCGGGGAGATGTAACCAGTATCAAGAATGATTCAACGGAAGAGAGGACGATTACTATTTATAAAGACAGTATACCAAACCGATAACGAAAAGAGGCTGTCTAATTAGTCTCTTTTTAACGATTTCACCCCTATCAGCAGTTCAAATAATGACTCTGACAGGGGTGATTTCTTTTTTTCGGGGCATGTTAGACAGCCTCTTCCTTTATTTAAATCATTCGAGATTTATCTATTCATCCGTAGATTAATAGTTTTCCTTCTTCACCTCGAAATAAGCCTGTGGATGCAGACATGCCGGGCAAACTTCAGGAGCTTCCTTACCGATTTCAATGTAACCGCAGTTACGGCATTGCCATACCACTTCGCCTTCTTTAGCGAATACAGTCATATTTTCGATGTTATTTACGAAGGCAAGATATCTTTCTTCGTGACCTTTTTCTGCGATGGAGATATTGCGGTACATAGCAGCAATCATCGGGAAACCTTCCTGTTCTGCCACGTCGGCAAAGTGAGGATAATCCAGTGACCATTCTTCATGTTCACCCGCTGCGGCAGCGCGAAGATTTTCAAGTGTATTACCAATTACACCGGCCGGATAGCTGGCAGTGATTTCTACCATACCGCCTTCGAGGAACTTAAACATACGTTTTGCATGTTCTTTTTCCTGATCGGCAGTTTCAGTGAAAATAGCTGCAATTTGTTCGTAGCCTTCTTTTTTAGCCACACTTGCAAAATAAGTGTAACGCATTCTTGCCTGTGATTCTCCTGCGAATGAAGTCAACAGATTTTTCTCTGTTTGAGTTCCTTTAATACTCTTAGCCATAATTCTATATATATTTTAAATTGGTTGATTACCAAACGTAACTTGTCGTACTATTTATAACGCAAATATAAGCCATTTGTTCACAATAAACCACCTTTTCTTAATGAATAAAAACTATCACCTCATTGATGAAATCTATCAACAGACAAATAGTATGTTCAAAAACATACTTATTTCGATTATTTTATCTAATTTTGCAACCTCTAGTTTGCAAAAAAGTACAGAGTACACGTATAATAACATCTAAAAATGAAGCTATTTGAATTTAAACCCAAACTGGTTTCTTGTCTAAAGAATTATTCGAAAGAAACGTTTATGGCGGACCTGATGGCCGGCATCATCGTAGGTATCGTGGCGCTTCCACTGGCTATCGCTTTCGGTATCGCTTCGGGAGTTTCACCCGAAAAAGGTATTATCACCGCTATCATTGCGGGATTCATCATTTCCCTGTTGGGAGGCAGCAAAGTCCAGATCGGCGGTCCTACAGGAGCATTTATCGTCATTATTTATGGCATCATACAACAATACGGCGAGGCCGGACTGATTGTAGCCACGCTGATGGCGGGCGTACTCCTTGTATTATTAGGAGTGTTCAAGCTGGGAGCGGTCATCAAATTCATTCCTTACCCTATCATCGTCGGATTTACCAGCGGTATCGCCGTCACTATTTTCACGACCCAGATTGCCGATATTTTCGGTTTATCTTTCGGAGACGAGAAAGTGCCGGGAGACTTCGTCGGGAAGTGGCTGATTTATTTCCGTCACTTCGACACGATCAACTGGTGGAATACCATCGTTAGTATTGTCAGCATTATTATTATCGCCATCACTCCGAAGTTCTCAAAGAAAATTCCCGGCTCGCTGATTGCCATCATCGTAGTGACGGCAGCTGTTTACCTGATGAAAACTTTTGGAGGGATCGACTGCATCCAGACAATCGGCGACCGTTTCACCATTAAATCGGAGTTGCCCGATGCCGTTGTGCCTGCGTTGGATTGGGAAGCTATCAGGGAATTGTTTCCGGTAGCTATCACCATTGCCGTATTGGGAGCTATCGAATCGCTGCTGTCTGCCACTGTAGCCGACGGTGTGATAGGCGACCGCCACGATTCCAATACAGAATTGATTGCACAGGGAGCTGCCAATATCATAGCTCCTCTGTTCGGAGGTATTCCTGCCACCGGAGCTATCGCCCGTACCATGACGAATATCAACAACGGAGGTAAGACACCGATAGCCGGAATCATTCATGCAGTAGTATTACTGTTGATTCTGCTCTTCCTGATGCCACTCGCACAATATATCCCGATGGCATGCCTTGCCGGAGTACTGGTCATCGTATCTTACAACATGAGCGGATGGCGTGTATTCAGAGCTTTACTGAAGAATCCGAAATCGGACGTTACCGTACTGCTTATCACGTTCTTCCTGACCGTTATCTTCGACCTGACTGTCGCTATCGAGGTGGGACTGGTGATTGCTTGCGTCCTCTTTATGAAACGTGTCATGGAGACTACCGAAATCTCAGTGATTACCGATGAGATTGACCCGAACAAAGAATCGGATATTACCGTACACGAAGAAAACCTGATGATTCCCAAAGGTATAGAGGTATACGAAATTAACGGCCCTTATTTCTTCGGCATCGCTACCAAGTTTGAAGAAACAATGACACAACTGGGAGACCGCCCGAAAGTACGTATCATCCGTATGCGCAAGGTTCCGTTCATCGACTCCACAGGTATTCATAACCTGACTGCTCTCTGCGAAATGTCGCAGAAGGAAAAGACTACCATTATTCTTTCGGGAGTCAACGAGAACGTGCATAATGTACTGGAAAAAGCCGGATTCTACGAGTTGCTGGGAAAAGAGAATATCTGCCCGAATATCAACGTAGCATTGGAAAGAGCGAAAAGTCTGGTAGAATAACGCTGTTTATCAGTTACTTGCAAGCTATATATACCGTGCGTATTGGACATATAGATCCAATGTGTACGGCATATATGATCTGCGTGTTGGAGCTATATACCCAACACGCAGCATCTATATTTCCTGCAAACAGGACATTATCATCATTTATTCTACCACGCTGACCTCTATTTGATACAACCTCACCTCTTTTATTTCAGAGCCATGTTCTTGTTTTCCTTATAATCAAGCGCACGGTTTATAAGCTTCAACTGTCCGAGAGCATTCTCTAATGAGGCATTTATAATAACCGGAGTTGCTTTAATACCCGGATTCACTATTGCCACATCATAAGCCGACTGTTCCAATTCACCATCCAGATAGATTTTCAACATTCCATTCTTCTCACGACATAAAGACACAATGCACTCTTTATTATTATTAACAGGTTGCCTGGAAACTACTTTCACCCCTTTTACCACGAATGTAAGCCGTCCTTCCGCATCCAAATCTACCGAAATATCTTTTCCCTGACGCAACAAGGAAACGGCATTCTTATCAGTTTTCAAACGGAAAGACAGGTTGAAATCCCCGCCACCACTGATTCCCGTCAGAACAGGTATTTCCTGATTCTCAAAATAAAGGAAAGAGGTGCGTAATGCTTTTGTATTTCCCGCGTCATCTTTTACTCCCGAAATATTCAGACGATATTTATTATCCTTTTCCATTTCACGAGCCAATGCCAATGTCACAACACGCCTGTCCGCAGAAATCGAAGTAGCGGTAATCTCATTCCCCGAAACAGAGAATATTCCGTCTTTCAGCATCACAGGTTCATTAAACTCAACAGTCAGGGAAGTCGGAGAGGTCGTCTTAACTATCCGCAGGGCAGGGGCTTCCTTATCAGGCACGGTACTGAATTTCCAAATCCGCACCTCACCCGGCTGCAAACTTAGGGAGATTTGTTCGCCATAGCCGAACAAATGATCCTTTGTATCCTCTTTTTGTTCACCTGCCCGATACGTCCACACCGAGGTACGATACAAGCCTTTCAACCCTTCGGGCATTCCGATAATACGGTCGAGGGTGAAGTCAAACTCTTTCACCTCATCAGACGGGTTGCGGACAGAAATAATCCCTTCCTGTCCCGACCATGCCGAATAACCGTAAGGAGTTCCTTTTGCAGGAGTCTGCCCTATCAGTTTGGCATGCTTCAGGATTTCATAGTTATCATTAATCCAATGGAGTACATCGGCATTTATGACCCATTTCTGTCCCTCGTTCATCATATTATAGCTATAATAAAGCTCCCAAAAAGCAGTGCCGCGGGTAGCCATCATCATCAGGTACGTACGGAATTCATCATCATTCATCTTTCCGGCAAGATTGGCGGTATTGCCATAAATCGGGTCGTGGTTATAAAGATGCGCCAAAGGGAACTGGAACGCACGTGTCTTCACAAAATCGAAATAGCGGTCGTCCCTGTAAGACAAGAGCTGGTCGAGTTGCGACAGGCGTTTTACATTCAGCCGTCCGATATCCTGCGAGTTCTGCATCCACACGGAGTTTCCCCATTGCAGGAACCACGGGCTGGGGTTGACATAACACGTCAGGTTAATCCATAAATCATTTCTTTTCTCCCCGCGCTGGTTGCGCATGGCTTGAAATATATCAATCCAGCGTTCCCAATGCTCGGTGACATAGTACATCCCCTGATAACCTCCGGAAATATAATTCCCCTGCGGGTCGGGTTGCGGCGGACGTGCAGAAAATCCGTCCAATTTCCAATAATTCACGTCAAACCGTTGCTGGCAGTCCAGAAAGAACGTCTTCAGTTTCTCGCAATACACCTTATGATTGGTGCAAATATCACTTGAATTGCGGTTCAGCTTTCCATTCCCGTTTTCTTCCAGAAACCGGGCGAACTTGATAAAATAATTATAGCCGCCACGAGGCCCCAGCCACAATCCACAATCGGAAGAAAGGCGGTGCGACAAGTCAGAAGGCGTAAACAGTTCGTTCGGGAATTTACTGTTGAACGACCAGAATTTGGCCTTGTTCTCTTCCTGCCATGGACCGTAGGCATTCCAACCGTCATCCATCACATAAGAGTCAATCGGACGAACACCATTCTGCGTCAGTCCGCGTTCTACTTCACGGAAAGAGTTGAGGATATTGTTCTCATTGATGTTCAGCATAAAATCATACCATGAGTTGTACTGAATACGGAAGCCGACCGGGACAGCAATATCATGGATATAACTGAAAAAGTCCGTCTGAATAACATCCATATCCGTACTGCGGGTAGCACCGATTACTTCTTTCCAGGTGGTAAACGTACCACTTTCTCCAAGACGGCCTTCCGAAGCAAGCATTTCAAAGCTCTTTCCCGAATAATAACGGATACGCACCTTCTGACTGTCCTCAATCTCCGTCTCCGCAGCCGGAAATTCAAGGCCGAAGAACATCCCCTGTATATACACCGGCTGTCCCAAAGAAATGTAATATCCACTGATACCGCCCACTCCCTGCTCCATTACCGGATGCGTCCAAACGGCATATCCTTCGGGAAGATTCATCGGTTCGAAATCAATATAATCCAAACGCGCCAGGTGGCGTTGCGAATCGGGGACAGTTATTTCCAGATATTTCCTCATATAGTGCTTCCCTTTTTCCAGTTCAAGAACCATATCCACCTGCCAGTCCACCCCTTGGTGACGGAAATTCTTATAGTGGAAAATCAGCCGCTTACCGTCTTTCCCTTCTTCCGCAACCTGTATTTCCTGCAATGAAAGAGCGGAAGAATAAATATCCGAAGCCAGCGAATCCGCAGTTAACGTACGGATAACGAACTCTTCGGAAGCTACTTCGGGAAGAATACGGATTGCTTCACTGCCCGTACGTTTATTCTCAATCACCCGTGTACGGACTTTGCCATCCGCCAGTGAGAACTCACGGGAGAGGTATTCATTGCCAATCGTCACCGTACTTTCCGTACGGGCGATATAGACCTCTTTCTTATCAGCCGCCATCATGGAGACGGAATATCCCCCAAGCAACACCAAAAGAAAACATATTTGTTTAATCATCATATTCTTTTTATTTAAATCGTTATTTCATCAAACCTTTAAAAATAATCCGCGCTTATACATCGCCCCCAACAGGAAAAAGACAATCAGATAATTGGCGAAAGTAAGCCATACGGAATAATAGCCACCCAGATATTGTTCGAGCCCGTAGCTGACCGAAGCGGCAACGCAACGGAAATTCACGACTTCACCCAACAGATAAGCTGTTATGGAATTCATGCCATACACTTTCAGCCAGTCCAATCCCCGGGTATGTCCCTTGTAATCAATCCAATAATAGAACAATGCCATCAATAGAAAACAATATCCGCCGGAAAGCAGCGTCATACTACCTGTCCAGATACGCTTGATAACAGGCATCTGCAAACTCCACAGCAATGCCAAACCTACAAGAGCAAGTCCGACAACCAGCAGCATCTGTACCACCTTTTTCCGGTTCGCCTTCCCCTCTTTCATTATCTTTCCGGCAAACGCTCCGAGCATGACAGTCACTCCGAATGTCAGGCTACTCCATATCCATGTATAGTTGTAGTATGGCGAGAAGCTCCAGGTTCCGTCCTCATTCCAAAATACCCCATCCCGAAATCGACCCAGGACGTACCTGTCCACTTGTTCCGCAAAGTTTCCTGCAGGTGTAAAATCACCCAGGAACGTCATCGGAATCCAATAGGCGAGAAGGAGCAACAATGTGATCCCTATCTGCCACTTGAACGGGAAGTGCAACTGAATAACCGCAGCAATAAAATAACCGACGGCAATAGACTGCAACGTATTGGAATACAAATAAAGATGCTGGCTATCAAGCCCCAACAAATTGCCCTGTACAATCATCCCGAAAATAAACAACAGGATAACCCGCTTTAAAATCCTGCGATATACAGGCCAATAACTTCCGGTAGTACCTATGTATTTCGACAATGAAAACGGCATGGAAGCTCCTGTCATAAAGAGAAAAAGCGGCATCACCAAATCCCAGAAACGGAATCCCTCCCAAACCTCATGGTCAAACTGGTAGAGTATGCCGTTAAGAAACGGCAGGTTCATCTGCCGCACCAACGCTGCAAATACAGGTTGAAAAAAGACCAAAAGAAATAAATCAAAACCTCGCAGAATGTCCAATGAAGCAAGACGGGTGGAATTGTTTTCCGGTAATTTGTTCTTCATACGTATAACTTTTATATTAACTTGATTATCGTCTTATCCAAATGTCGCTTTATCCATACACGCCTAGCTGACTTGTCTTATTCCAACATCACTTCGTCAAAAAAGATTCTCGATGCCTGTCCCGACCGCACATGAGATGCAGGACAAACTCCCGGACCTTTGGCGCTCACACGTACATAACGCCCTTGTGTGCCTCCCAGTTTCAATGGCAGGTTTTCTATAAAATTCCCTTCGCGGAAAATCTCTTCAGGCGTGAAGCTTTGCATGGCGGCTTCGCGGAAGTTGGAGTTATCATCCGAGACTTCCACTTTCACGGATGCCGGCTTATGGATAGCCATTCCATTGTTCGTGATGCATCCCAATGTCAATGTGTTCAGCACTTCCGGCTTCAACAAGTCAATTGTGAAAGAGACAGAATCATTGTTCGTCCATGAGCACCATTCGAAATCCGAATATTTCAGGCTCCCGCGTATTCCATTCGTCAGGAGCTTTTCAGCCGGGTTGATTCCCAGTACGGGTTTGGCAGTGGCCAGATTCCACCGGACAGGAAGTATTAATGTCTTTCCCATCTGTCTACCCTGCGCAAAAGTAGCACTTTTCAGAGTAAGTGTCTCTTTTACAGGTACTTTTCTTTCGTAGAGCGGTGAGGTTGCCGTAGGTTCGCTGCCATCCGTCGTATAATGTATCTCCATGTCGGGGCGGATACATTCCAGTTCCACTTCAAGTATTCCGTCGTTTGGAGTTACCGTATGCTGGATATTGTACATCGAACGAGCATAAACGATGCCTTTAGCTGTCAGATGTTCATTATAGGCATCCAGCCCTTTCAGGAACGAAGTCCAGTCCTTGTGTGCGGGCTGTGTCCATGCCACTTCCGCCAGGGCGGCAAGACGGGGAAACACCAGATAATCCACATCTTCCGGTTTATTGCAAAACTCCGTCCACATGGATGCCTGTACGCCCATGAGCAAAGAAGCATATTCCGGTTTCCAGTCCGCCTGCACCGGTTCGTAGTCGTAGACATCTTTCAGCGTGTTATTGCCGAAATAGGTCTGGGGTTCGAACCATTGCGGGCCTTGATAACGAATCAGGTACATGATGCGGGCAGGCGTCATAATGAACTGATGTCCTTTTTCCGCAGCTTTCAGAGCAGCCGCACCGAATCCGCGCCAGCCTTGGATAATAACGCCTTCCGGTAGGAAGCTGCTGTTTGTCAGTTCGTCCCAGCCTATCACTTCACGCCCTTTGCTACGCACATAGTCGCTCATTCGTTTCATAAAATAGCCTTGCAGATCTTCTTCGTTGGCGAGATGCTCTTTTTTCATCCGTTCCTGACAAAGCGGGCATTTTTTCCAGTACCCTTTCTGCGCCTCATCTCCTCCCAGATGAATATATCGCGAAGGGAAGATTGCCATCACTTCGTCCAGAACATCTTGCAAGAATGTAAAGACAGTATCTTTTCCGGCACAATAAATCACTCCCGAATTACTTCCACCCAAACCCGGAACAACTCCAATGTAACAGTTTACTACGGGGCAGACCAGTTGCGGATAGGCAGCCAGTGCAGCGTTGCTATGAGCCGGCATATCTATTTCGGGGATAATTTCTATCTGACGGTCGGCGGCATAGGAAACCATTTCTTTAATATCTTCCTGTGTATAAAATCCACCTATAGGAGTGGGTTCACCCGGTTCGGCGTTACGGCGGAAATAGAAAGGAACGTCCATGCGGTTCACTCTCCATGCTCCCACTTCCGTCAGGCGGGGATATTTCTTGATTTCCAGCCGCCAGCCGTTATCATCCGTGAGGTGGAAATGAAGGGTATTGATTTTAAGCATGCCCATACAGTCGATGATACGCAACACATTTTCTTTGGGAATAAAGAAGCGGGCTGCATCCAGCATCAATGCCCGATAGCCGAAGCGCGGTTCATCCTGAATGGTTACTGCGGGAATACTCCATTGGATATTCTCAACCTGACGATTGCCTTCGACAGCCGACGGCAACAGCAGACGGATGGTCTGCAGTGCATAGAAAAAGCCTTTTATATCGGATGCCTTTATCTGAATCTGCTCAGGAGTAACCGCCAACTGATAGGCTTCGCTTTTTAAAGAAGAGTCAGTCGTAAAACAGACATGACTCTTCTCACTACTACCTATTGCCAACTGCGGGGTGATCCCCGAGCTTCTTTTTAATAAGTTTATAAAGTTGCGGACGATGACAGCCTGCTCGTGGTTCTCTACCGAAAACAAGGTTCGGGCGGAGAAGGTGAAGTTACCCTCGCCCGGCACAACCTGCACCGGACGGGGGACTATTGAAATAGGGGGTGATGTCAAGTTGTCCGCGCATGCACCCGATACGGATGCAAACAGCATACAAATGATTAAGATGTATTTCGTCATGGTTTGATAGTCAGTTGGTTGTTAAAAAAATCGCAAGTACCTCTTCCGCCCCTTTTTATGGAAGCCTTACAAGGCACTTGCGAAATTTAATTAAGACAGTTTGTGATTAATAGAACTTCGTTTTATTTCTATTTCTCTTATTCTCATACTCCTCTACCGAAGATTTATTTATATAAGTACGAACCCAATCAATCTCCATACGGGGAATAGCATCGTTATCCTTATCGCGGTCATAATTATCAAAAGCTGCAAAGCCAGCATCCCAATGCGACTCAGGATTAGGACTCCATACACCACCTGTTTCTGTACCATTTTCCTTACCAAGCGCCCATGGACTGGGGGCTCCCATCGTAAGAATAAACTTAAGCCCCTTCAGATTCTTTTCATTTGTAAAAGTCCACTCTTCCTCAGTCCACTCACTCTTCTTTAGGCATACAGTTTCTTCGCCATTAATCCCTAATGCAACCTCAGTATCAGAACGCCATTCCAACCAATAAATATTCCAATTTCCCATCTCTATCGTGTTATTGGCAGTCTTACTATTCTTATTAGTAGCAGTAGGTCCACCATGGAATGTCTGATGCGCCCTGTTTCCAGTGGCAGGGCCGACCGGATTTTCAAGAATATCAATTTCCGAATAAGTCGGTTGGCTAGCAGAATTATCGGACATCAACCAGATACCCATATTGAAGCCATTACGCTGCCCACGGAGACGGGCACGGACTTCCATTCTGCAACCGACTGATATCAACTGGCTGTTAGACTTCCATGTAGAACCTGTCCCACAGGCATAATAAGCAGAACTACCATAATCCCTCGTACCTTTTGCCGGTGCCGTAGCCTCCGATTTAACTTTCATCTGCTTCATCTGCAAATAGCCTTGTTCTGTGATATTGGAGAACTGCTCATTGATACAAGCAGCATGAGTCTGTACAATAACCGTATTTTGTGGTGCCAGGAACCCAGGTATCTTATTTCCAAAAGAATTGTTATTAGTCCACATATCGCCGGAATTTCCAAAACTATGGAACTCCCATGCATTGTAGAACTTCCAACCTGCCTTGGCCAATTCAGCATTCGGATGCGGATCCATTTCCTTTATTTCCTTTGCCTGTCCATATTGTGCAATAGCTGCAGTCAATTTAGCACTTGAAGCAAACGCAATCCCAGGCTGATCATACACCCATCGTTCATCATCAATTTCACTTCCCTTTTTAGCCTCAAGGTCGTTCATCGTAATTTCCAACTTTCCATTATCCAACGGATGGATACCGGAAAGGGTAGTAAAATTCAAAATCAGTGTTTCAGTCTGGGTAGGTTCTGTGTAAGGGGGGAGAAACGATGCGTGTCAAAGTTCGGTCGGTCTGAAAATATCTGATTGCTTTGGTTTTCAAAGCGTTAGAACGGGGTAGGAGTGAGCTGGGTGGAAAAACGAAGCGTTTACATCGCTTTACATCGAGCTTACATTTGAACCTTGTTTGAACGCCGTTCAAATGAATCTCTTTACATTAGGAGTGGAGTAGGGGAGAATTCAGGCAGTATGGTATTATTTCACTCCGATGCTTTGCCCAGGCCATACTTCCATATACAAAGATAACCAAATGGTGTAATTTATGCAAGTGGAGTAGGGGAGCGCTTCGCTTCTCTCCTATTTTTATTTATTAAAATTATTCCATATAGCTGATATTTGGTATATTTGCAGTGAAATAAATACTATATATCATGAGTAAAGTTATCCATGTACATTTGATTTTTGAGAAAAAGAACATCTACTTTGGTAGTATATCGGCCATTTTTGAAACTCTGACGGAGAAACAGGTCGGAATCACTAAGAGTAGTCTTTTACATGCTGGACTGGTTGATGACATTGCCAAATACACGAAACGTGCAATGATTATTCAGTCTCGCTTGATAACATGTACCAGAAAGGGATAAAATGCCTTAGAACGCAATTAAAAGCCGCAAAAGCGGCTTTTTTTGCCCTTATAAGTGTCAAACTATGATGGAAGGCTGTATTTATCCGTTTGAACGCTTTGAACGTCTTAAAAAGTGGAAAGGTTATTCACTTGCTTATTCATTTGGTTATTCATTTAAGCTATTACAAAAACGAAATGTTTTGATTGCTTATTCATTTGGTTATTCATTTTTGTGCCTATTTTGTTCTAATAAAACGGGGAAATATCTTTTTTTTATTTGGTATTCATCGGTTTTTATAATATTGTAGGGGGTAAATTGTATATAGATAATATTTATTTACTCCCCTGTATTTTTATATATTCTGCTGTAAAATAGTGATTTAACTGTTTTTACCTCCCTTTCCCCATAAAACACGTTTTAGATGGCATTGGCAACCGTAGAATCGCTTGCATCCGAAACACGCCCCGACTTGTCCTGTTTAAGTTGTGTAATTGTCTGTTTGAGCATCCCTATTTCCTCTGCCATTTCTCGAATGGTGGAGTCTTTTTCCCTTAAAACATCCAGAAGCTCCCTAAAATTATTGTTAGCTGTTTCTGGAGGAGCTGTTTCCGTTACTACTGGTGTAATTTTTTCGGCTTCTATATCTTTTAAAAGAAAGTCGTCGATTGATATTCTAAAAAACTTAGATATTTCACATAACAAACTCAATTTAGGTTCTGTATTACCCAGTTCATAGTTTGACATTGTACCTTTTTTGATGCCCAGAAACTCAAATTCATCTAATTTAAGTCCCCTACTCTCCCTTAGATATCTAAGATTCTTAGAAAAAACGCTCATAAATCTAAATTATTTGGATTAACACTTTGTTGTCTAAGAAACTTAGACTATATTTGCCACGTGATTAAAGTTTAAACACGCCCCAAAGCTACAAAAAAGGCTTGAGGTAACAATGAGAATTTAAAAAGAAGCAAAATGGAAGTAAAATTTAAAAAGGGACAAAGTGTGAGAATCACCAAGAGAAATGGTGAGATCATTGATGGTATAGTTCGTGACTGGGATTATAACATTTGTACGTTCGTGCGGGAATATAATATCGATTATATGAAAAATGGTCAGGTTTGGACTGTAATATGTGTTCCGGAGGATGCGATAAAGGAGCTTTAATAATTTTCTCGGGCAGTTAGTTCAGCTGGTAGAACAAACTAAACTCCTATAATGGAGAGGTTATGGTCCGCGGTTCGAATCCGCGACTGCCCACTACGATAATTTAAATATTAGATAGTATGAAAGAACGAATAGTTGTAGAATACGGTGAGGTGAATAAAATTGCCGAACTGATGGGCTGTACAAACGTGATGGTGAGTCATGCGCTTGCCTTCCGTAAGAACAGCAAACTGGCCCGTTCCATTCGTAAGCTCGCCATTGAGCGCGGTGGATCCAAAGTAGGTGGTAATCCTCAAAATACAAGTAGCCATGAAAAATGATTTGATGACATTGTTCAGCGACCAGCTGCACTGGTTTGCTCGTCTGAAACGAAAACAGCGCTTTTGCGTGCTTTACTTCTGTATGAGTTTCGGGATCCTGCTCTCTATTTTTTTTATTAATCCGCTGCTGGAACTTCTCGTAGTGTTGAATTTCGGGATCTCCGTGCGGCTGCTGAAGAAGCATGTCCCTTTGAATGATTTAGAGGATTGATAATCAAGCTGGGAGATGGAATACTTTGATAATATATTGTGTGTAACTTACAAAGAGTTGCTGGATATAATGCCCAAAGGCACTTTGAATAGCCAGCTGTCCCGAGAAAAACTGGATGTCGTTTCCCGTGGCGGTGGTGAAAATAATCCGGCTCTGTATGCCTATTCCTCCCTTCCCGAGAAATACAAGAAACGTTGGGTTGAGCGTCATGGCGAACCCGAGAAACAAATGAGACAGGAAATGATCCGTAACATAGTGAAGAAAGACGAGAAGGCCGAGAACTTTTTCGAGGATTACCGTTACGACAAGAACGGTGAGATGGTCGCTCTTCCCGAGGATGTGAAGAAGGAATACACCTGGAACGCTTCGGTGCTGAACGCGTTGATGGAAGAGTTCAAACGCTTGAGTTCATCCAATAACAAGCTGACCGGTTTCCGCCGTAACCTTTGGGAACTTCTGCTTGTCACGAGTGAGGAATGGCGTCCGGTGTACGGGCACAGTCTTCCGGGCAGTGTGGGGCGTTTGAAAGCCCTGATAAACAAGTTCCGTCCCGACAACTACGGTGTGCTTGTGAGCGGTAAATACGGCAACAGCAA
>NZ_JAJKHN010000045.1:0-54287 GCF_020982715.1 Bacteroides sp. 1_1_30 | reverse complement strand
ACCTGCGACAGGGCTCTTTTTATTTACCCGTTTCAAAACAGATTCAATAATAACATAAAAATACAGATAGGATTATGAAAAGTTTTTTAGTTGACCAGGATGGCTATTACGGAGAATTCGGCGGTGCTTACGTACCAGAAATCCTCCACAAATGTGTTGAGGAACTAACGAATAAGTACCTCGAAGTGATTGAAAGCGAAGATTTTAAGAAGGAGTTCGACCAGTTGCTACGTGACTACGTAGGACGTCCCTCCCCACTCTATCTGGCCAAACGCCTTTCTGAAAAGTACGGTTGCAAGTTGTATCTGAAACGGGAAGACCTGAATCATACAGGTGCTCACAAAATCAACAACACCATCGGACAAATCTTACTGGCACGCCGCATGGGAAAGAAGCGTATCATCGCCGAAACCGGAGCCGGACAACATGGAGTAGCAACAGCTACCGTCTGTGCATTGATGGATATGGAATGTATCGTTTATATGGGAAAGACGGACGTAGAACGCCAGCACATCAATGTAGAGAAAATGAAAATGTTGGGAGCCACCGTTATCCCCGTTACTTCCGGCAACATGACTCTGAAAGATGCAACCAACGAAGCGATCCGCGACTGGTGCTGTCATCCTGCCGACACTTATTATATCATCGGATCTACCGTAGGTCCTCATCCCTACCCTGACATGGTAGCACGTCTGCAATCTGTTATCAGCGAAGAAATCAAAAAGCAACTGCAAGAAAAAGAAGGACGCGATTATCCGGATTATCTGATAGCCTGCGTGGGAGGAGGAAGTAATGCTGCCGGAACGATTTATCATTATATCAACGACGAACGGGTAGGCATTATCCTGGCGGAAGCGGGAGGTAAAGGAATAGAAACCGGAATGACCGCCGCTACCATCCAACTCGGCAAAATGGGAATTATCCACGGAGCACGTACCTATGTCATCCAAAACGAGGACGGACAGATAGAGGAACCATACTCCATTTCCGCCGGACTAGATTATCCGGGCATTGGTCCGATACACGCTAACCTTGCCGCCCAAAGCCGTGCCAACGTATTGGCAATCAACGACGACGAAGCGATAGAAGCTGCCTACGAACTAACCAAACTCGAAGGTATTATCCCTGCATTGGAATCCGCCCATGCATTAGGAGCTTTGAAAAAATTGAAGTTCAAGCCGGAAGATATCGTTGTATTGACTGTTTCGGGACGAGGAGACAAAGATATTGAAACCTATTTGTCGTTTAACGAACAGCTATAAATAATTAGTCAACCATCATTCGCAATCAATAATCAAGCAATTATAGAAATGAAAACATTTAATTATACTACCCATAGCAAACAAGTGCTCGGAGATATGCATACTCCCGTCAGCATTTATCTGAAAGTACGCGACATGTATCCTCAATCCGCATTAATGGAAAGTTCCGATTATCATGCCGGAGAAAATTCCCTGTCATTTATAGCCCTTTGTCCCTTGGCAAGCATCGGTGTAAACGGTGGCATTGTCACTGCCAACTATCCCGATAATAGCCGTACGGAAGAACCGCTGACAAAAACATTCAATGTAGAAAAGGCCATGAACCGGTTTATCAATCAGTTTCAGGTGGCCGGAGATAATAAGAATGTATGCGGACTTTACGGATATACGACGTTTAATGCCGTGAAGTACTTCGAGCACATCCCGGTGAAAGAAAGTCATGATGAGCAAAACGATGCTCCGGATTTACTATACATATTATATAAGTATGTCATTGTTTTCAATCATTTCAAAAATGAGCTGACATTAGTTGAAATGTTGTCCGAAGGAGAAGAAAGCGGTTTGCCGGAACTGGAAGCAGCCATCGAAAACCGGAATTATGCTTCCTACAATTTCTCTGTAACAGGCCCCGTAACCAGCCCCATCACCGACGAAGAGCACAAAGCAAATGTGCGCAAAGGAATCGCACACTGTATGCGCGGAGATGTTTTCCAAATCGTGCTTTCCAGAAGATTTATCCAACCATACGCCGGAGATGATTTCAAAGTTTATCGCGCACTCCGCAGCATCAATCCTTCTCCTTATCTTTTCTATTTCGACTTCGGAGGATATCGTATCTTTGGTTCTTCGCCGGAAACACATTGCAAAATCGAAAACGGCCGCGCCTACATTGATCCGATTGCCGGAACCACCCGTCGCACGGGAGACACAGTAAAAGACCGCGAATTGACAGAGGCTTTACTGGCCGACCCTAAAGAAAATGCAGAGCATGTCATGCTGGTTGATCTTGCAAGAAACGATCTTTCACGTAATTGCCATGACGTACGCGTGGTATTCTATAAGGAACCGCAATATTATAGCCATGTTATTCATTTGGTAAGCCGTGTCAGTGGTATGCTGAATGAAGGCGCAGACAAAATAAAAACGTTTATTGACACGTTCCCGGCCGGTACGTTAAGCGGCGCCCCCAAAGTACGCGCTATGCAGTTAATCAGTGAAATCGAGCCACATAATCGTGGAGCCTACGGTGGTTGTATCGGTTTTATCGGATTGAATGGCGAATTAAACCAAGCAATCACCATCCGTACTTTTGTAAGCCGCAACAACGAACTCTGGTTCCAGGCCGGAGGAGGTATCGTAGCACGCAGCCAAGATGAATACGAACTGCAAGAGGTGAACAATAAACTGGGAGCACTGAAAAAAGCAATTGATTTAGCTGTCAAATTAAAAAATTAACCGGCCAAAATAGTCAGCCTAAAAAATAATTGCTGTTGCCTGAAAAAAGATTCCCGTTGCCTAAACGCTTCTATTTCTTTAGGCAGAAAAGCAGAGATAGTATTTGAACAACCATTTTACAATGACAATAAAAATGAAAATATTACTTTTAGATAACTACGACTCTTTCACTTATAACCTGCTGCATGTAGTGAAAGAATTAGGGGCTACAGATATAGAAGTAGTCCGCAACGACCAGATAGAGCTTGATGAAGTAGATCGTTTTGATAAAATCATCCTGTCTCCCGGACCGGGCATACCCGAAGAAGCCGGCTTGTTACTACCTATTATTAAGAGATACGCTCCGACCAAAAGCATTCTGGGGGTTTGCCTGGGTCATCAGGCTATCGGCGAAGCCTTCGGAGCACGTCTGGAAAATCTCAAAGAAGTATATCATGGCGTACAAACTCCGGTAAGTATCATTCGTCAGGACCTGCTTTTTGAAGGATTAGGAAAAGAAATCCCTGTTGGAAGATATCATTCCTGGGTAGTCAGCCGGGAAGGCTTTCCGGACTGTCTGGAAATAACAGCAGAAAGCCAGGAGGGACAAATCATGGCAATCCGCCATAAAACGTATAATGTACATGGTATTCAGTTCCATCCCGAATCAGTATTAACTCCGCAAGGAAAAGAAATTATCAAAAACTTCTTAAACGATTAAACTTATGAAACAGATTCTATACAAACTTTTCGAACATCAATATTTGGGACGCGATGAAGCGCGCACCATTCTACAGAACATCGCGCAAGGGAAATATAACGATGTGCAAGTGGCCTCACTCATCACCGTCTTTCTGATGCGTAATATTTCCGTAGAGGAATTATGCGGTTTCCGTGACGCACTGTTGGAAATGCGTATTCCGGTCGATTTGAGTGATTTCGCTCCGATTGATATCGTAGGAACCGGAGGTGACGGAAAAAATACATTCAATATTTCTACAGCTTCCTGCTTCACAGTTGCCGGAGCCGGCTTCCCGGTTGTGAAACATGGTAACTATGGAGCAACGTCGGTCAGTGGTGCCAGTAATGTAATGGAGCAACACGGTGTAAAATTCACCAGTGATGTAGACCAACTGCGTCGCAGCATGGAAAAATGCAATCTTGCTTATCTGCATGCCCCTTTATTCAATCCGGCATTAAAAGCAGTAGCTCCGGTTCGTAAAGGATTGGCAGTGCGCACTTTCTTCAATATGCTCGGTCCATTGGTAAATCCGGTATTACCTGCTTACCAATTGTTAGGAGTTTACAATCTACCGTTACTTCGCCTTTACACCTATACTTATCAGGAAAGCAAGACGAAATTTGCCGTTGTTCATAGCCTTGACGGATATGATGAGATTTCTCTGACCAATGAGTTTAAAGTGGCAACCAGCGATCATGAAAAGATTTACACTCCCGAAAGCCTCGGCTTCTCCCGTTATAAGGATATTGATCTGGATGGCGGACAAACACCGGAAGATGCAGCTAAGATTTTCGATCATATCATGAATAATACAGCTACGGAAGCTCAAAAAAATGTAGTGATAGTCAACTCTGCTTTCGCTATCCATGTGATTCGTCCGGAAAAGACAATTGAAGAATGTATTGCTCTTGCCAAAGAATCATTGGAAAGCGGACGTGCATTAGCAACACTAAAAAAATTCATCGAATTGAATAGTTAATTTGATTTACGATTAGCAAGTCTGATTATAAATATAAAAACAAACGAACTAATGAAAGATATATTATCCGAGATTATAGCAAACAAACGATTTGAAGTTGACCTGCAAAAGCAGGCTATTTCTATCGAACAATTACAGGAAGGTATCAGCGAATCTCCGACTCCCCGCTCTATGAAGCAGGCATTAGCCTCTTCCACATCAGGTATTATCGCCGAGTTCAAGCGGCGCTCTCCTTCCAAAGGATGGATACAAGAAGAAGCGCGTCCGGAAGAGATCGTTCCCTCCTATGCAGCGGCAGGTGCCTCCGCCCTTTCCATCCTTACTGATGAGAAGTTTTTCGGAGGAAGCCTGAAAGATATCCGCGCCGCACGCCCTTTGGTGGAAATTCCCATCCTTAGAAAGGACTTCATCATTGATGAATACCAGCTTTACCAAGCTAAAATTGTTGGTGCAGATGCCGTACTTCTCATTGCAGCCGCACTAGAACCGGAAAAATGCAATGAACTTGCAGAAAAAGCCCATGAATTAGGACTGGAGGTCTTATTAGAGATTCATAGTTCCGAAGAACTGGCGTACATCAACAAAGGAATAGATATGGTAGGTATCAACAACCGTAATCTGGGTACTTTCTTCACCGATGTAGAAAACTCTTTCCGCCTGGCCGGACAACTTCCTCAAGATTCGGTACTGGTATCTGAAAGCGGCATCTCCGATCCGGAAATAGTTAAACGCCTCCGGGCAGCCGGATTCCGGGGATTCCTGATCGGCGAAACATTTATGAAAACACAGCGACCGGGAGAAACTTTACAGAATTTCCTGCAAGCCATTCAATAAACTAATTATTCAAAACGGACAGCCCTATGATTAACGGAAAAATTATCAAAGTATGCGGTATGCGAGAAGCTGAAAACATACAGGACGTAGAGGCTATCGAAGGCATAGATATGCTGGGATTCATCTTTTATCCTAAATCTCCCCGATGTGTCTACGAGCTTCCGGCTTACCTGCCCACTCATGCCCGGCGTGTCGGCGTCTTTGTCAATGAAGATAAGCAAGTGGTCAGCATGTATGCTGATCGTTTCGGACTGAATGATGTGCAACTCCACGGAAATGAATCGCCGGAATACTGCCGGTCCTTACATTCTACCGGATTGAAAATCATCAAGGCCTTTTCCGTAGACCGCCCCAAAGACTTGAAAAAGGTGTATGACTACGAAAAAGTCTGTGATCTTTTTCTGTTCGATACCAAATGCGAGCAATATGGTGGTTCGGGAAATCAATTTGATTGGAGCATATTACACACATATAACGGAGATGTACCTTTCCTTTTGAGCGGAGGTATCAACTCATACAGTGCCAATGCCCTGAAAGAATTCAAGCATCCCCGGCTTGCCGGATATGATCTCAACAGCCGTTTTGAAACCAAACCGGGAGAAAAAGATCCGGAGCGTATCCGGACATTTTTAAACGAATTAAAATCATCACTTTAAAATTCCAACGTCATGAATAGAATTAATCAACTTTTCAATAGCAACAAGAAAGACATACTTTCTATTTATTTTTGTGCCGGCACCCCCACTTTAGATGGTACTGCCAATGTAATCCGCACACTCGAAAAACATGGAGTAAGCATGATTGAAATCGGTATTCCTTTCAGTGATCCGATGGCAGACGGCATTGTTATCCAGAATGCCGCTACCCAAGCATTGCGCAACGGCATGTCTTTAAAACTTCTTTTTGAACAATTGCGGGATATTCGCAAGGACGTAAAAATACCACTTGTATTCATGGGGTACTTAAATCCAATCATGCAATTCGGATTTGAAAACTTCTGCCGTAAATGCGTGGAATGCGGTATTGATGGTGTTATCATCCCCGATCTCCCTTTCCGTGATTATCAAGAACATTATCGTATCATTGCAGAGCGCTACAACATCAAAGTGATTATGCTCATCACACCGGAGACCAGCGAAGAACGGGTACGCGAAATAGATACACATACCGACGGATTCATTTACATGGTTTCATCAGCAGCAACTACCGGAGCACAACAGAATTTCAACGAACAAAAACAGGCATACTTCAAGAAAATAAAAGATATGCATCTGAACAATCCGTTGATGATAGGATTTGGCATCTCCAATAAAGCGACGTTCCAGGCAGCTTGCGAACACGCTTCCGGAGCTATCATCGGCAGTAAGTTCGTTACTCTGCTCGAAGAAGAAAAAGACCCGGAAAAAGCCATCCTTAAATTAAAAGAAGCGGTGAAATGATTTATGATTTATAATTTATGAATTATGATTTATGCGAATCAGCAGTTGAATCCAGGGCATTGGTAATTCTAATAAATTAATCAAGTGTGAGGGATGTGAGGGAGGTTCACATGAATGATAAATCTACAAAATCATTCGAAAACTCATAAATCATAATTCATAAATCATAAATCACTATTTTTTCCTATCTTTGCCAGCGTTTTAACAGTAATTCAACAATTATGAGAGCAGAAACCCCTTCCGTTTTGTTAATTTACACGGGTGGAACTATCGGAATGATAGAGAATCCGGAAACAGGTGCTTTAGAAAACTTCAACTTCGATCATTTGCTTAAGCATGTACCCGAACTAAAAAGATTCAACTACCGCATCTCTTCCTACCAATTTGATCCCCCTCTCGACTCTTCGGATATGGAACCTGCTTACTGGGCAAAGCTAGTAAAGATTATCAATTACAATTATGATTATTTTGATGGTTTTGTCATCCTTCACGGAACAGATACGATGGCTTACACAGCCTCTGCATTAAGCTTTATGCTCGAAAACCTAAGCAAGCCCGTCATTCTCACCGGTTCCCAGTTACCAATCGGAACTTTGCGCACAGACGGAAAAGAAAATCTCATCACAGCCATTGAGATCGCAGCTGCCAAAAACACGGATGGTACGGCCATTGTTCCTGAAGTATGTATTTTCTTTGAAAATCATTTGATGCGTGGCAACCGTACTACCAAAATTAATGCGGAGAATTTTAACGCTTTTCGCTCTTTCAATTATCCACCCTTGGCACGGGTAGGCATCCACATCAAATATGAACCTAATCTCATCCGGAAACCGGACCCGACAAAACCATTAAAGCCACATTATCTATTTGACACTAATGTAGTTATTTTGACCCTCTTCCCTGGTATTCAGGAGAGTATCGTAACTTCTCTGCTTCATGTTCCCGGATTGAAGGCAGTTGTCATGAAAACCTTCGGTTCAGGAAATGCCCCGCAAAAGAAATGGTTCATCCGCCAACTAAAGGAAGCTACCGATCGCGGAATTATCATTGTCAACATCACACAGTGTGCCTCCGGAGCAGTAGAGATGGGACGTTATGAAACAGGAATGCACCTTTTGGAAGCAGGTGTAATCAGCGGATATGACAGCACTCCCGAATGTGCCATAACAAAGCTCATGTTTTTATTGGGACATGGATTACCCAACAAGGATATCCGATATAAAATGAACTCCTGCTTAATAGGAGAAATTACTAAGTCTTAAATTAAATACACTTAATATAATCCTTTGATTTTCATTTTAAGCAGAGCAGTCTTATAAAAGTGAAAATCAAGGGATTTCTCTTCACCATCATCGAGACTTCATCAAACCTAAACGAGCCAAAGAAGAACCAAAACAGAAGTATAGTTGTTTTCACTCTATAAAATAACAGAAAAAACATTTCCAATAAAAGATATGCAGTTATTTTTGTGATGGATTTGGTTACAAACAATCAAGCAATAATACATTATGATGAAGAAAACAGTTCAATTTGTGCCCATTATTGCAATAGCAATAGCAGGTACTATGTTTAGTTGTGTGGACTCCGGAAAGGATCTCTATGATCCGTCTTATGAAACACCTAACCCGATGGGAGACGGCTTTGCTGCTCCCGATGATATCAATTGGAACATGATAACCACTAAAAATGTTTCAGTCGAAGTGAAAGATGAAGAAGGAGGGCAATTTGCTTATTTAATTGAAATATATGCAGAAGATCCTTTGACTAACGAAAATGCTTCCGTACTCGCTACAAGGACAGCTAACAAAGAAAACAACTTTAAATTTACAGCTGCTGTCAGCCTGCTTCCCACTCAAAAGGGTATTTACGTGAAACAAACCGACCCAAGAGGACGTGAACAGGTATATCAGTTCGATGTGCCGGAAAACAGCGATAATATTACCTGTAAGCTCTATTATGCAGAATCTGCAGCACAAAATAGAGCATTAATGAGTCGTGGTGTCGCTACAAGAAGCCTCGCATTTGAAAAACCGGATTATTCTTCCATACCAGCTGACGCTAAGGAAGTTACAGAAATGACAGGAACTACTTTACTGCGTAATGCTAATTACAAAATCACCTCTGACTATAATGGTATATTCAAATTTGACGGATATGACGGTGATATTGCAACCAGAGTTTATGTAGATGCCCAATGGACTATTCCTGCAACTTTCCAATTCCAGAACGGAATTGAAATCATTGTGATGAACAATGCAAAGATTAATGCATCAGGAACCATGACGTTCATCAGAAACTCCATGCTGACTATCATGGAAAAAGGAGAAGTAAACGCAGACGATGTATCATTCACCAATGGAGCGCCTGCTGCATTAAGAAACTGGGGGACACTGGCTGTGACAAACACCATGACTCTACATTCCGGTGCAACACTCTACAACAAAGGAACCATAACCAGCAAAAATATCTCGATCAACTCTAACACAAAAATTGTGAATGACAATAAGATAGAGCTGGAAGATGAATTAAATCTGCCAGCTAATTTCTCATTGGAAAATAACGGAGAGATTTATGGAGAGAAATTAATTGCAAATTCTAATGCTGTTGCTACCAATAACAACATCATGAGATTTACAACCATCAGCCTCATCAATACAACATTCAACAATGCTTGCAGCCTGGAAGCCACAACTTCTTTCTATGCAAACGGAGCAACATTCAACTTTACCCAAGGATATTTAAAAGCTCCTACGATGGAGTTTGTTAATGGGACAGTCAACTTGAGCAATGGTTCTATGCTGGATGCAACTACAAGTATTTACATGAATACGGCTCATGCTAAATTTTACGGAAAAGGCGAAAATACTTCTATGATAAAATCTCCGGTTATAACCGGACAAGGTTTTACGTATGACGGAAATTTAGTTATTGAATGTGATAATCATGTTGAAAAAAGCCCATATTGGAACAACTTCCATGTACAAAATGGCGCATACTTCACTAGAATGGGAGAATCCAAAGTCGTGATAGATGTCTGCACGGGTACTAAGAATAATGGAAATGAAGGAGAAGAACCAGAAGATCCTAAATTCCCGATCATCATGGATGATACTCGTAATTACGCTTATCTATTTGAAGACCAGTGGCCTTTATATGGAGATTACGATATGAACGACCTTGTTTTGATTATCAAAGAAAGAAAGATTTCCATCAACAAGGATAATAAGGCAGAAGAGTTCACGCTAAGTCTTGATTTATCGGCTGCCGGAGCTACGAAGAGCATCGGAGCTGCTATCATGCTGGACGGTATTCCTGCCAGTGCTATCACGCAACCGGTGGTGTTCAGTGATAACTCTCTTGCTAAAAACTTTAATGTGAATAGTAATAAGATTGAGAACGGCCAGGACTATGCTGTTATCCCATTATTTGACGATGCTCACAACGCATTGGGAAGAGACCGTTACGAACAGATTAATACCATTAAAGATCATTCTGCCAATACGAATCCTAAAAATATCAGTTTCACAATCAAGTTCAGCAACCCTATTTCTGTGGATGAGCTTAATATCAACAAACTGAATGTGTTCATCTTCGTAGAAGGAAACAGAAACCAACGTAAAGAGATCCATATCGTCGGTTACCAACCCACTAAGTTAGCAAATACCGACTTGTTCGGAGGCAACAACGACGATAGCTCTACTTCCCGCAAAAGATATTACATCAGTAAAGACAACCTGGCATGGGGAATCATGGTTCCGACAGACTTCAAATGGCCTTTGGAATATGTGAATATCAAATCTGCTTACTCGCTGTTCGAAAGTTGGGTAACAAGTGGCGGTACTAAGAATGAAGAATGGTGGAAAACTTTTGATTCATCAAGAGTCTATAAATAAGCCAAACAGTCAATCATCAACACGGATTTCATGAAAGTTGAAATCCGTGTTTTTTCATCAAGATACTGTTAGTCGCAATTAATAGAAAAAAAACATATATCACGAATTTTACTCTCCAGAATGGAGATTATTCTAAAATAATATCTATATTTGCAGTGTATCACAAATATAATGTGACAACAATCTCAATCAATAAATCAAATAACAAAGCAAGCGATAGAAAGGTCTATTCGTATGAAGAAAAAAATATTACTAGTCGACGATAAATCGACAATCGGAAAAGTGGCCGGTGTGTATCTAGGAAAAGAGTATGATTTTACCTATTTGGAAGATCCCATCAAAGCAATAGAATGGCTTAATGAAGGCAATGTACCTGACCTCATTATTTCAGACATTCGTATGCCTCTTATGATGGGTGATGAATTTTTAAGATACATGAAGAACAATGAATTATTCAAATCAATTCCTATCGTTATGTTATCCAGCGAAGAAAGTACAACGGAAAGAATCAGACTACTGGAAGAGGGAGCAGAAGACTATATCCTGAAACCATTCAACCCATTGGAACTCAAAATCCGAATCAAAAAGATTATTGACTAATACCGGGTCTTCTACACATGCAATATTTTGTTTATATAGGCAGAGATAGCAAAACAATAGAACTACTCTCCCGACTAAGTATTGGGGTATTCTATGCTGCGTCCAATTGTAGCAAAGCTGTCAAAGTATTGGAGAAAATACGCGAAAAATATGACGCAGCCCTATTTTTCGAACAGGTGAACTTATCCCAAGATATTGCAGATATCCAATACATGCGCAAAAAATATCCGGGACTTTATATGATACTCGTCATCGATTCCTTGTCTAAGGAAGAAGCATCCGAATATCTTAAAGCCGGCATTAACAATACAATCAAATATGAAACGAGCCAAGAGGCTTTAAAGGACTTATCGACTTTCCTTAAACGAAGAAAAGATCAGAAAATAAAGGCACTTCAGCTTAAAACACAAAATATTAATGCTTTCCGATTGCCTTTATGGAAACGAACTTTTGATATATTCTTTTCGGGAATGGCGATATTATGCCTTTCTCCTCTCCTAATATTTACTGCATTAGCTATCCGGTTAGAAAGCAAGGGCCCCATTATCTACAAATCCAAGCGAGTAGGAAGTAACTATCAGATATTCGACTTCCTTAAATTCCGTTCGATGTACACTGATGCCGACAAGCATTTAAAGGATTTCAATGCTCTTAACCAGTATCAACAGGAAGATGAGGATATTTGGGGGGAAGAACTGGAACCGGATATTAATGAAGAAGCCGACGAAGAAGAAATCCTCCTGATATCGGACGATTTCGTAATCTCCGAAGAAGACTACATCAACAAGAAGTCCAAAGAAAAAAGCAATGCTTTCGTTAAATTGGAAAATGACCCGAGAATAACAAAGATAGGACGCATTATCCGTAAATATAGTATTGACGAATTACCCCAGCTTATTAATATTTTAAAGGGGGATATGTCAATAGTAGGCAACCGTCCTCTCCCACTCTACGAAGCCGAATTGCTGACAAGCGATGAGCACATCGACCGTTTCATGGGGCCGGCCGGATTGACCGGTTTATGGCAGGTAGAGAAAAGAGGCGAAGCCGGTAAACTTTCTGCCGAAGAACGCAAGCAGTTAGATATCACCTATGCAAAGACATTCTCTTTCTGGCTGGATATAAAGATTATTCTGAAAACAGTTACTGCATTCATTCAAAAAGAGAACGTATAATCTCCTTTCAGATGATAGACTCTTATATCTACATAATAGATGATCTGATATTCTTTTGTACAGGGCTTTTGCTGCTATACCTCTTTGTGATGGCCGTAGCTTCACATTTCAAACATATCACTTATCCTAAAGCTCAAAAAACATATCGTTGCGCTATTCTCGTTCCGGAAGGAAGCCTTCTTCCGGAAATATATAAAGAAGAATCATACGAGTTTATCACATACAGCGATCTGCATCAGGCAATCAACAGTTTAGACCAGGAGCATTACGATCTGGTTCTCTTTCTGTCCCATACAGCCTCTGCTTTATCTCCGCAATTTCTGGACAAAATATACAATGCATACGATGCCGGTATACAAGCCATCCAGCTACATACGGTAATAGAAAACCGCAAAGGTTTCCGTAATCGCTTCCGTGCTATACGTGAAGAAATAAAAAACAGCCTTTGCAGAGCCGGTAATACACAATTCGGACTATCCTCCCATTTGCTGGGAACTAATATGGCAATCGATCTGAAATGGCTGCAAAAGAACATGAAAAGTTCCAAAACCAATATTGAGCGAAAGTTATTCCGGCAGAATATATACATTGATTACCTGCCGGACGTAATTGTATACTGCCAATCCGCTCCGGTCTGCCCTTATCGGAAACGTATCCGGAAAACGACTTCCTACTTGCTCCCTTCCATATTTGAGGGAAACTGGAGTTTCTGCAACCGGATCGTACAACAATTGACACCTTCTCCACTTAAATTATGTATCATCGTAAGCGTTTGGGCTTCGTTGATAACCGTATACAATTGGACCTTATCATTCGGATGGTGGATCGCACTCTTCGGTCTATTAATCACTTACAGCCTGGCAATCCCTGATTATCTGGTAGAAGACAAAAAGAAGAAAAAACATTCAATATGGAGAAAAAAACACTTAAACAACGAATTAAAGAAAACCCCGGCTTGAAACAGGCTGTGCATCGTTTCATCATGCATCCCGTTAAAACTCGCCCCAACTGGTGGATACGGCTCTTCGATTTCATATACCTGAAACGTGGAAAGGGTTCTGTCATCTACCGGAGTGTCCGCAAAGACCTCCCTCCTTTCAACCGGTTCTTCTTGGGAAAATATTCTGTTGTCGAAGATTTCTCCTGTCTGAACAATGCAGTTGGCGACTTAACAATCGGAGATTATACACGCATCGGATTAAGAAATACAATCATAGGTCCGGTTCATATCGGCAACCACGTCAATCTGGCACAGAATGTAACAGTCACAGGACTCAACCACAATTACCAGGATGCGGAAAAGATGATTGATGAACAAGGAGTCAGCACACTGCCTGTTGTCATTGAGGATGATGTATGGGTAGGCGCCAATTCGGTCATTCTACCGGGAGTAACCTTAGGAAGACATTGCGTAGTGGCTGCCGGAAGCGTAGTCAGTCATTCCGTTCCACCTTATTCAATATGCGCCGGATGCCCTGCAAGAATCATAAAAGCATACGATTTCGAGACTAAAGAGTGGAAGAAAGTAGAGAAAACGCCTGCCACTAACCATAAATAGTGAGAACTACTACATAATATACCTCATAAAGGTGATTGTGACTCATACTGAAACGAACTATCTTTGCAGTATCAGAATTGAATTAATTAGTCATAATTTTATTACGTAGCCACATTTAAGTAAAAAATGAAATAGAATCCTGCCGAAGCGATTTCGTCGGGATTTTGTTTTTTATTACCCTCCTAACCTGCAAGATCAAGCAACCCTATTCATCGATAAGTTTTCGTCTACAAAATAGTGACGCTATCCGGCAAGGATAGTGACGGTATATGTCCGGGATAGCAACGGTATCGTTGTCATATACCGTCACTATTTTTTCGCTTGCATGGACCCTTAAACCTACTATATAGTCTATACTAATAATACTCTCTGTTTAACCCATAACAATGCGACAGACTTAAATCCCATATAAATAAAAAAAACGAGCTAATTCTTTTTATAGAACCACTCGCCACCGCATCAGAAAAGCCTAAAGGCTTTTCCATAGTACCTCAAATTTCCTGAAAACTAATCTTCTTTTTACCTAAAAACGTCTTACCTATTGTTATCCTTTTACCTTCTATTAAAAACTTATCCTATTGAACTAAACTAAAAAACTTTTAATACCTTAAACTGTCTAATCTAATACCTCTATTTAATATTTTCTTTTACCTTATAAACTAACAGCAATTTCTCAACTGCTTTGCAAAGGTACGAATATTTTTCGTGTGCGCAAACGGTTTTATATTTTATAACACTTCCGCAGGCTATAAGTCTTTCACATCGCTCAATGCAACCAGCTTATTTACAATAGCATAGATAGTCAAACCGGCAGCACTATGTATTTGCAATTTTTTGCTAATATTTCTCCGGTGTGTAATCACCGTATGAATCGACAAAAAAAGCTTTTCCGCTATTTCCTTATTTGTCATTCCCTTCACCACACAGATAACGATTTCCTTTTCCCGCTGGCTAAGCGTATCCTGATTATCCATCCCTTCTTCTTCAGAAACCACATTCAGCAAACCCGCAATTTTCTTAGAAAGAGTTTCCAAATCATCGAATATTGAAATAGACTCATCATACTTACCCAATAATGAAGCATCTACAAAAGAAGTAACCAACGCTATTAAACGTATCCTTTTACCAGATATTTCTTCTCGAAACTTAGCTACATCAAAGTAATCACCAAAAGCAGGATTGACAATCAACATCTCGGGACATTGCGTCCGGACGCAATCGTGCAAAGCTTCAACAGACAACAATTCTATTGGTTGCACTTTTACGTTAGAAAGACGCTTCAACGCAGCAGTCAACCCACCACGAATAATTACAGAAGTTTCTGCAATAGCAATTCGAACGACCTCATTATTTTTCATTTTCCCTCATCCTCCTTTCCAAATTCAGAATAGCAGGAACAAAAATATAATCCTCCACTTTGCAATGAGATTCCAATCCGGCTTCGCAAGCATATATATCAAAAAGAGCCGCATTCAGAAGATTCTCATTTGCCTTGGCGGGACAATATTTTATAATGATATTTTTTAGTTCTGTCAACTTCTCCCCTACCTGATCGTGATGTTTGGAAAAGGTACTGATCTGGTAGTTTTTGGGAGCATTTCCCTTAATCAATGAATCGACATACTTAAAGACGGTTTTCTCTTCATAATCCATGTGCTTACGCACTTCCCGTGTATATTCGTCAAAGAACTTGAGAATAAGAAAAGCCACATCGTCCTGCGAACAGTCGATTGCCTCGATCAGTTTACGACGAATAGCCGGAAGAGAAAAATCAAGAAAATAAATATGTGCCTGCCGCAGATAATCAATCAATGCAGGTATGGAAATATCATCTTTATCCCCATCGAGCCGGGAAAAGCCTTCGGCCATAAAGTTGACTACAATCAGAAAGGTCCGACAGTCCACTCCATTTAGTTCACAAACTTCTTTGACTGTTTTGTCACCAAAACCCAACGAAAGTCCAAAACGACTCATCACTTGCAACAAAGAATAATTATCGCTGATGAGATCGATCATCTTATCAGTTGGCTTGTATTTCTGTAAATTATCCATCATACCTATGTATATTAGAGACTGCAAAGAAACGGAATATTTTGCTGAAATACAATCATCATTTATAGGTATTTTACATCCTCATTCGTTAGCAAATACTAATTATATGCTACTATTTTGTGGCACAACTTTAGGCAAGCTAGTCTTTTTTTAGTAATTTTGTCGCTATCTATTTGTAATTAGTAACTCGTAATTTTATATTTAATAAAATGGCAAACGAACTCGAACTGAAATACGGCTGCAACCCTAACCAAAAGCCTGCCCGTATCTTCATGAAAGAAGGAGAACTCCCCATCGAAGTATTGAATGGACGTCCCGGTTATATCAATCTGCTGGATGCGTTCAACAGTTGGCAATTAGTGAAAGAACTGAAAGAAGCTACCGGACTGCCGGCTGCCGCTTCTTTTAAACATGTCAGCCCTGCGGGTGCTGCTGTTGCGGTAGAAATGAGCGACACGCTGAAAAAGATTTATTTCGTAGACGACATGAAACTCTCTCCATTAGCCACAGCATACGCACGTGCACGTGGCGCAGACCGTATGTCATCATACGGAGATTTCATCGCATTGTCCGACACTTGCGACGAAGAAACAGCACGCATCATCAACCGTGAAGTGTCCGACGGCGTAATTGCCCCCGACTACACAGCCGAAGCGCTGGAAATTCTGAAGAATAAAAGAAAAGGGACTTACAATGTAATAAAGATAGATCCTGCATACCGTCCGGCTCCTATCGAACACAAAGATGTATTCGGAGTGACTTTCGAACAAGGAAGAAACGAATTGAAAATCGATGAAAGCCTTTTGAAAGAGATGCCTACGCAGAACAAAGAAATTCCGGCTGATGCAAAACGTGACTTAATCATTGCCTTAATCACTTTAAAATATACGCAATCCAATTCGGTGTGTTATGCCAAAGACGGGCAGGCAATCGGTATTGGCGCAGGCCAACAGTCACGCATCCACTGTACGCGTCTGGCAGGAAATAAAGCAGATATCTGGTATTTACGCCAACATCCGAAAGTGATGAACTTGCCATGGATTGAAAAAATCCGTCGTGCAGATCGTGACAACACTATCGACGTTTACATCTCGGAGGATTATGACGATGTATTGGCAGACGGCGTTTGGCAGCAGTTCTTCACAGAAAAGCCGGAAGTGCTGACACGTGAAGAAAAACGGGCATGGCTGAATACGATGACAGGTGTAGCTTTAGGATCGGACGCTTTCTTCCCATTCGGAGATAATATAGAACGCGCGCATAAAAGCGGTGTCAGCTACATTGCACAACCGGGTGGTTCCGTACGTGATGACCATGTGATTGGAACTTGCGACAAATATAATATGGCAATGGCATTTACAGGCATCCGCCTATTCCACCATTAACAATATCGACTATTTTTATTCCATATATCCCCATTTATAATGAGAATGAGACAAATCTTCCATTATAAATGGGGATTTCCTATTTCTTCAAGCCCCTCTATCTTTGCAGCGTTACATTTAAAAACGAATCAAAGATGAATAAAATTGGTGTATTTTATGGTTCCACAACCGGAACAACAGAAGACCTTGCCCGTCGAATTGCAGAGAAATTAGATGTACCATCGGCAGATGTATTTGATGTATCCAAGCTAACAGAGGCATTAGTCAATGAATATGACGTATTGGTGCTCGGCTCTTCCACTTGGGGAGCAGGCGAACTTCAGGACGACTGGTACGATGGAGTAAAAGTTTTAAAAAAATGCGATTTATCTCATAAGTCTGTAGCCCTGTTCGGTTGCGGCGACTCTGACTCGTATAGCGACACTTTCTGTGACGCAATAGGTATTCTTTATGAAGACTTGAAAGATACCCATTGTAAATTCTGTGGAGCAACAGACACTGCAGGCTACACATTCGACTCTTCTATCGCTGTTGTAGACGGCAAGTTTGTAGGGCTTCCGCTTGACGAAGTCAATGAAGACAATAAGACAGACGAACGTATCAGCGCATGGGTTGAACAAGTGAAACAAGAAATCAGCTAATTTTACCTTAACATAAAAAGAATACTTTGCATCATGGCAACTGAAAGAATCATCCCCGGCGAAATCCGGATTTTTCTTAATCACATTTATGAGTTTAAGAAAGGCGTACGCAACATGGTACTTTATACAATGAGTAAAGAGCACGAAGAATTTGCCATCCGCCGATTGAAAAATCAAAAGATCAGTTATATGATACAGGAAGTAGGCACCAATAAAATCAACCTGTTCTTTGGAAAGCCTGAATGTATGGAAGCCATGCGGCATATCATCATTCGCCCCTTAAATCAACTGACAGCCGAAGAAGACTTTATTTTGGGGGCCATGCTGGGATATGACCTCTGCCAGCAGTGCAAACGGTATTGCAGCAAAAAAGAAGGTATAAAGATGGCAGTTTAAGCAATAACCTTAGCATAAGTTTAGCTTTGTTTGTATGTAGTTTGTCTTGAGTCGGATCGTTTCTGAAAAGAGCAATTTCCTGATGGTAGATATATCCAAAAAGACTGGTTGTGAAGGAAACGATTCACTCAAATACAAACAAAAGCGATGATGAAATAAACAAGAAGGACAACTCTACACATTAACAACAGGCAAAGGTATATATCAGTAAAAATTACCACACTAATATATACCTTTGTCTTTTTTATTCTCTCAATACTTATCTTTCTTTTACTCTTTAGTCTCAAATTACCTACATATACTGAATTTAAGAAATAACTATGCCTAGTATTAGGTATTGCCACATTTTTTAACCTCATCTAACTTTGCAACCGATAAAATTATTAAAAAGATGAGAAAAATAACCGCAATCGTTATTCTATGTCTCCTGCCTTCTCTTTCAAATTCAGCACAGGAGACAAAAGAAATTTCCAAAAATAGTAATTCTTCTTCTACAGAAGATTATACTAAATTCCGTTTTGGTGGATATGGTGAAATGGTCGCTAATTTTAAAGATTATGGCATCAACCGTTTCTATGGAGGAAACGATGGTAATCCAAAGAAAAACAGGAATACCATTTCAATCCCCCGTTTCGTTTTAGCTTTTGATTATAAGTTTAATTCCAAATGGATACTCGGTGCAGAGATTGAGTTTGAATCCGGTGGAACAGGTACAGCTTTCGAATTAGAAAACACCGAAAACGGTGAATACGAAACCGAAGTTGAAAAAGGAGGAGAAGTGGCTATTGAGCAATTTCACATCACACGTTTGATTCATCGCTCCCTCAACGTGCGTGCCGGACATATTATTGTTCCGGTAGGACTGACCAACGCACACCATGAACCGATCAATTTCTTCGGAACTTCACGTCCGGAGGGTGAAACCACCCTTCTGCCCTCTACCTGGCATGAAAATGGTTTGGAAATCTTTGGTTCCTTTGGAAAAGGTTATGCCAGTTTTGACTACCAAGCTATGGTTGTAGCAGGTCTGAACCCTAACGGATTCGATCGCAATACATGGGTAGGCAGTGGTAAACAGGGAATTTTTGAAGAAGATAATTTCACTTCTCCCGCATATGTATTCCGCTTGGACTATAAAGGAGTTCCCGGCTTACGTGTAGGTGCCTCATTCTATTATTGCGCAGATGCAGGAGCCAATTCCGACAAGGAACAGACTTATTCAAGCTATGGAAAAATTCCGGTAAGAATCTTCACCGCAGATGCACAATATCGCAATAAATATGTAACGGCACGTGGTAATATTTTATATGGAAATTTAGGAAACTCTTTGGGAGTGAGCCAAGCAAATGTCAAGTTATCCAATAAATCACCGTACAGTCGTCTGGCACCGGTAGCTAAGAATGCTGTAAGCTATGCAGCAGAAGCCGGTATCAATATCCGCTCAGTCTTCGGAGGCAATAAAAAGATTCCGGTTATCTATCCATTTGCCCGCTATGAATACTACAATCCACAAGAAAAAGGAGAAAAAGGGCAAACGATGGAAAAACGCTGCCAAGTAAGTATGTGGACAGCGGGATTAAATTGGTATGCGTTGCCAAACTTAGTGATAAAAGCTGACTATGCCACCCGTCAGATTGGTACCAACAAAGTTTTTGGCGTTTCAAAAGCATATAACAGTGAAAACGAATTTTCCATTGGAATAGCCTATATAGGATGGTTTATCAAGAAATAACAAATAATCAATTATTTAATTTTTATATGATGAAAACAAAATTCTTTTATGTTGCAGCCCTCATATGGGGATTAGCATTTACAACTACTTCTTGTAGCAGTGACGATGACAACCCGACAGTAGATCCTGCTAACATCGATTACACTTCTGAAAACGCATCAAGCTGGCATAACTACATGAGAAATGTAGCAGCACTTTTAAAAACAGATGCAACCAATCTTTATAACGCATGGAACTCAAGTTATAAAGGAGGCGACAGTTATGCTTCTCTCTTTAAGGCTCATAACGGTTCTCCTTATGCAAGTGCATTGAGCTGTGTAGAAGAAATCGTAGATAAATGCGCGGAAATTGCCAACGAAGTCGGTACCGCCAAGATTGGTGATCCGTACAACTTATACAAAGCGGGAAATACAGAAGAAGCATTGTACGCTGTGGAATCCTGGTACAGCTGGCATTCACGTGATGATTATACAAACAACATTTACTCCATCCGGAATGCGTATTACGGTTCTTTAGACGGCAGTATAAATGCTAACTCTTTATCAACTGTAGTCGCCGGTGTTAATCCATCCTTAGATACTAATGTAAAGAATGCCATTCAAAAAGCGGCAAAAGCCATTCAGGATATTCCGCAACCTTTCCGTAATCATATACCCAGTAATGAAACAGTAGCAGCAATGGATGCTTGTGCCGAACTGGAAAGTATATTGAAGAATGACTTAAAATCTTATATTGCCAATAATGCCAACAACATCAATACCGACGCCGTACTGAATCCTGTGGTAATGCAATATGTAGATGCAGTAGTAGTACCTACCTATAAAAGCTTGAAAGAAAAGAACGATGCTCTCTACAATGCAGTAATAGCTCTTGCAGACAACCCGTCAAATAGCGCTTTCGATAAAGCCTGTGAAGCTTGGATCACCGCACGTGAGCCATGGGAAAAGAGCGAAGCCTTCTTGTTCGGTCCGGTAGACGAGATGGGACTTGATCCTAACATGGACAGCTGGCCTTTAGACCAGAATGCCATCGTGCAAATTCTGAATTCTCAAAGCTGGAGTGATCTTGAATGGAATGAAAATGATGATGAAGCCGCTGTTGAGTCGGCACAGAATGTACGCGGTTTCCACACATTAGAATTCCTTCTCTACAAAAACGGTGAACCACGTAAAGTACAATAAAGACTTATCTTAGCTAAGATATTATTGAGAAGTAAAGGTTGGAAGTCAATCATCCACCTTTACTTCTTTGGTATGTTTAAAACATATTATTGAAATAAAGTCAATAAACAATGAATCACTTTCTAAAATATTCATTCTCTATTTTTTGCCTGTTGGCATGCTCAGCCTGTGATGACGACGGAATTGGCGTATTGGATATCGAAATCCCGGAAGGCTATGCCCTGTCAGCCGGAACATCAACCATTTTCTTGAGTTCATCCGTTGCTTATGATACGCCTGCAGATTGGATAACAGGAGCATATGACGTACGCTTCACCCGAGGCGACAGGCTATATGACGATGTACGTACAAGCAACAACGGGCATGGTGGCGGTCTCGGACCTGTTTATGCCGGTTACTCGTGCGGCAGCTGCCACCGGAATGCAGGGCGCACTAAACCCTCTTTATGGACAGAGGGCGGATCGGGCAGCTATGGTTTCTCCTCCATGCTGGTTTACATATCCCGTAAGAACGGAGCTTTCTTTCAGGATTATGGCCGTGTGCTTCATGACCAGGCAATCTACGGAGTACAACCGGAAGGCAAACTATCCGTAGAATACACTTACGAAACATTTTCTTTCCCTGATGGAGAAGCCTACACGCTTTGCAAACCGCAGTATAGCATATCCGAATGGTATGCCGAAGAGATCAAACCGGAAGATTTGTTTTGCACCGTACGTATTCCATTACGTCACGTAGGTATGGGACAGATGATGGCATTAGATCCCATTGAAATTGAAGCACTCGCAGCAAAAAGCAATTATCCCGAATATGGAATCAGCGGACGATGTAATTACATCACCGAACGGGGAGTAAGATGTCTGGGATTGTCCGGCAACAAAGCCCAACATGCCGATTTAACGGTAGAGTTAGGATTCTCCAGTGATATGGGTGTTACCAACAGCCGCTATCCGGAAGAAATCTGCGAAGGACAAACGCAAGTCAACCAAGGCAGCATGATGGGACTTTCTTATGACCAGTTGGATGTCAGCACAGAAGAGATGGAAAATGTAGATCTCTATATGCAGAGTCTCGGCGTACCCGCCCGGCGTAATATAAACGATCCGCAAGTAATCAAAGGGGAACAAAACTTTTATAAAGCCAAATGTCATCTTTGTCATGTGACGACCCTGCATACCAAACCACGCGGTACTGTGTTATTAAACAATACCCAACTCCCGTGGCTGGGCGGTCAGACCATTCACCCTTATTCCGATTATCTGTTACACGACATGGGTTCGGAAATTATGGGAGTCGGCCTGAATGACAACTACGTAAGCGGCCTGGCACGTGGAAACGAATGGCGCACTACCCCTCTTTGGGGAATTGGCCTGCAAGAAAAGGTCAACGGGCATACTTATTTCCTACATGACGGCCGTGCCCGCAATCTGACAGAAGCTATCATGTGGCATGGCGGAGAAGGAGAAGCATCGAAGAACTTATTTAAAAACATGAGTAAAGAAGACCGCGATGCGCTGATCGCATTTTTAAATTCACTTTAAACTAAAAGTAGTATATACAAAGCAATTATGAAGAAATTTATAATCATTGCCATGCTGACTGCCATCATGCCTTTGGCTGCAATGGCGCAACATGAAGAAGATACAGAAAATGGTGTAGTATCATTGGCTGGAAGAGAAGGATTCACGATCGAAACCAAGAAGGGAGATTTCGTATTCAAACCCTATCTGCTCGTACAAACCAGTGCAAACTTCAATTGGTACGACGATGAAGGACTAGATAAGGCATATAATCAGGATAACATAGCCAACTCCGGTTTTTCCGTTCCTTACGCTGTACTCGGGTTCACCGGAAAGGCTTTCGATAAAATATCTTTCAACCTTTCCATCAATGCGGCAGCCAGCGGAGGCGCATTACTTCAACAGGCATGGTTTGATGTTCAGCTGAAAAAGCAATTTGCCATCCGGGTCGGTAAATTCAAGACTCCGTTCTCACATGCCTATCTGACAACACTGGGAGAAACATTGTTACCCAATTTACCAGTATCACTCACTGCTCCCGTTATCCTCCCCTACTCCTTGAATGCGGTAACACCTAACATTGGCACCGGATTCGATTTAGGGGTAGAGATTCACGGTTTAGTGGCTGACAAATTCGGGTATGAAATCGGTCTATTCAATGGTACGGGCGCTTCTGTCAACACCGCGACAAAGACATTCAGCGATGACTGGCACATTCCGTCTTTACTGTATGCCGGACGTTTCACTTATATGCCGAAGGGAGTGATGCCTGCCACACAGGGAAATCCGAACAGGCTGAATGAAGACAAAATTATGTTTGGTATTTCTACTTCTATTAATGTAGAAAGTGAAAATGAAAGTACCAATGATTATCGTGCGGGATTAGAGTTTGCAATGCTAAAAAACAAACTTTATCTGGGTGCTGAAGTTTATTATATGAATGTAGGTTTTACAAAAAGACAAAAGATTTCCGAGTCATATAATTACCTGGGCGGTTATGTACAAGGTGGTTATTTTATAGCTCCCCGCCTGCAGGCAGCCGCACGTTATGATTTCTTCAATCGTAACGGAATGGACACCAATGGTTTCCTGAATATGCCAGCCGTAGGCATGAACTATTTCTTCAAAAACTGCAACTTGAAGTTACAAGCTATGTACCAGTATATTGCCCGCAAAGGTCATGACACCCAACTCGATCGGGATAACGATGATTTAGGTTTGGCAGTACATTCGGCCAGTATTCTACTTCAATATACATTCTAAATAGCACAAGAAAGGATTTGTTTATGAAAAAATACATTCTTTTCGGTGGCTGTCTACTGTTATTGGCATATATCACGTCATGTGATGACGGACGTATTTATGAAAAAACAGAGACCCTGTCAGAAGAAGGACGCACATTGAGAATGAGCGGAAGAATCAGTGGTATCAATAAATGGCCCGATGGTTATAGTGTTGTAGTGGCAGGCTTCAGTGATGAGAGCGAGTATGCCGTTGTCACAAAAACAATTCCGGCGGTCGAAAATGATGAGATTCAGGTAACCATGACAGGAGTCAGTGACAAAGTAACCACTATTGAGTTATGCGTTATTAATAGATTAAGAAAACGAGTAATCAGCTTTCGGTCAATGGACGATCTTACGGCAGTTGACGACACTATTCTTATGGATGTGGGAACTGTGGATGCAGGTATGTATCATGGCATTCAGGAAAAAGTATTTAATACTACATGTGCCCACTGTCATGGTGGAGGTAGTTCGGCAGCAGGCAACCTGTATCTGACAGAGGGCAAAAGCTATGAGGCACTCGTCAACCATCCGTCAAAGAAAGTAGACGGTATGTTACTTGTCAAGCCAGGCAGTGCACAAGAAAGTGTATTGCATACATTATTGAATACCACTATTAGTTCAACTTGGGGATACGATCACTCTAAAGAAATACTGTCATCCCCTATTTTGACCCTTATTGACGATTGGATCAATAACGGCGCACAAGAATAAATAGTTATTATACAATTGATATGAACAACAAAAAACAACAGAATATTCAGTCTGAAAAGACACTAACAGAGATTTTTAAATACAATGCAGGAGGAGAAGCTTCAGAGTATCACATCATCATTCATTCTACTAAACCGGAAGATACATACGAAGAACAACTGAATGCAGTATTAAACACTTACGACTATTTACTTACCCAAGAACTGAAAGGAGCAGTCGCCATCCTCAAACGCTATTTCTTAAGTGACGCCGCCAATCAGGCAGATACACTATTGGCATTGACAACTGAAGGTTCGGGCTGCACACTTTCCATTGTGGAACAGCCCCCGCTGGACGGAACCAAGATTGCCTTATGGGTCTATCTGTTGACTGACGTACAGACGCAAGTCCTGCATAACGGGCTTTTCGAGGTGAAGCACAGTGCCTACCGCCACTTTTGGGGTGGTAGCGCATTCAATCGTGCCGCCAATTCGGAATACCAGACCCGCCTGTTATTGAACGACTATGTGATGCAACTCATGGAGCAAGGTTGCAGACTGGCGGACAATTGTATCCGCACATGGTTCTTTGTACAAAATGTAGACGTGAATTATGCCGGAGTAGTGAAAGCGCGTAATGAAGTTTTCGTTACCCAAAACCTGACAGAAAAAACACATTACATTTCCAGCACCGGTATCGGCGGTCGCCATGCCGATCCGAAAGTACTGGTACAAATGGATACTTATGCCGTAGCAGGATTACAACCGGAACAGATTCATTTTCTCTATGCACCTACCCACCTGAATCCGACTTATGAATATGGAGTAAGTTTTGAACGTGGCACGTATGTAGATTATGGCGACCGCCGCCAGATATTTATTTCGGGTACGGCAAGCATCAACAACAAAGGCGAAGTGGTATATCCCGGCAACATTCGCAAACAGACAGAACGGATGTGGGAAAATGTGGAAACCCTGCTAAAAGAAGCAGAATGCACTTTTGAAAATTTGGGACAAATGATTGTATATTTGCGTGATATAGCCGACTATGCAGTCGTTAAAGCAATGTATGACCAACGTTTCCCGCACACTCCCAAAGTATTTGTTCATGCTCCGGTATGTCGCCCCGGATGGTTGATTGAGATGGAATGTATGGGAGTGAAAGAATGTAAGAACAAGGGGTACGCTCCATTTTAAATCATAAAAGATTATACCGTTGAAAAGGTTACTTATTATCTTATATATCTGTCTGGTGGGACTACTCGCTGCAGCTACTTTTGTAGAGCAAGCGTATGGGACAGATTTTGTAGAGAGAAATATATATCATACATGCTGGTTTTGTTGTTTGTGGGGAGTTATTGCCGCAATTGCACTTGTTGCTCTCATCCGACGTGCTTTATGGCGACGGTTCCCCATATTGTTGTTTCATGGCTCCCTCCTCGTTATCCTGGTGGGGGCCATGATTACGTTTACCGGCAGTAAAAAAGGATACGTACATTTACTGCCGGGAGTGACGGCAGGTAGTTTTCAGGAGTCGGAAAGCGGAAGAGAAGCAGACCTGCCATTCACAATACAGCTGGATAGTTTTCGTATAGCATACTATCCCGGAACTGAAGCTCCGGCAGACTACATCAGTTATATCACCTACTCTCTTCCCGGACAAAAAGATGTTCTGTCACACGAACAGATTTCAATGAACCGTATATTTACATTACAAGGTTTCCGTTTCTATCAGTCATCTTTCGATGATGATGGAAAAGGGAGTTGGCTGACTGTCAATTATGACCCGTGGGGTACGGGAGTTACGTATGCAGGATATGTTCTGCTCGGTATCTCCATGATCTGGTTATTATTTTCCCGCTATGGCGATTTCCGACGCCTGCTAAGTCACCCGCTACTGAAAAAAGGAGGTGTATTTCTATTGTTCCTCTTCTGTCTTGCAGGTAGTATGCAAGCACAAAAAAAACTTCTCCCGGCACTGAAACGGGTACAAGCAGACAGTTTGGCACAAGAACAGGTCATTTATCACGACCGAGTAGTACCATTCAATACATTGGCGCGCGATTTCATTCAGAAATTGACAGGCAAAGCTTCATATAAAGGTTTGACGCCTGAACAGGTAATTGGTGGCTGGCTACTCTATCCGGAAGTATGGAGAAATGAACCATTGATATACATCAAAAATACAGAGTTGCAGCATTTGCTAAACTTACAGACACCTTACGCCCGATTAACCGATTTATTTGACGGTCCGGTCTACCGTCTTCAGAAAACCTGGCAACAAGAACAGGGAAAAGGTAGCAAACTCGCCAAAGCCATCCAAGAAACGGACGAAAAAGTGGGATTGATCCTGATGCTGGAAAAAGGAACATTCATTCAGCCATTACCCACTGATGGCAGCGTGCAACCACTCTCCGAACTGGAAATAAAAGCCGAACTACTCTACAACCGGATTCCGTTCAGCAAGATTCTTTTTATGATTAATCTATCATTGGGAGTATTGTCTTTCCTGCTTCTGCTTCAGTACAGCCTGCGAAGAAGGGTACTCTCACCGAAAGCCAAAGCGATTACCCGCACAGCAGGAGCGTTCTTTTCTGTTGCGCTCTATCTTGCTTTCATATTCCATTTAGCAGGATATTGCCTACGTTGGTATATTGGCGGACGCATTCCACTTAGCAACGGTTACGAAACCATGCAGTTTATGGCACTCTGCATCCTCTTGGTAGCCTGCCTGCTCCATCGAAGATTCTCATTCGTACTTCCATTCGGATTCTTGCTCTCCGGCTTTGCGTTGTTAGTCTCTTATCTGGGACAAATGAATCCGCAGATAACGCCATTAATGCCGGTGCTCGTCTCTCCGTGGTTAAGCATTCATGTTTCATTGATTATGATGTCTTATGCCCTATTGGCATTTATCATGCTAAACGGAATACTGGCATTATGTCTCCGAAAAAAAGAGCCGGAAAACAATGTCTCTGAAAATGACGACAGACAAGATAACCGGATAGAACAGTTGACGCTAGTCAGCCGTTTGCTACTCTATCCTGCGACGTTCTTTTTAGGGGCAGGCATCTTTTTGGGAGCAGTCTGGGCAAACGTTTCCTGGGGAAGATACTGGGCGTGGGACCCGAAAGAAGTATGGGCGCTGATTACCTTCCTTGTATATGGAGCAGCCTTCCATTCACAAAGCCTGCGCATTTTCCGCAAGCCTTTATTTTTCCATATTTATATGATTCTTGCTTTCCTTACAGTCTTAATGACTTATTTCGGAGTGAATTATGTTCTTGGCGGGATGCATAGTTATGCAAACTCCTGAACCACCATACATAAGAATCGGCCGAAGTGATTCACCCGCATTTCTTTTATTTGGTTGTTAAGTTGAAAAAACATTAATGTATTCATTTTGGAATATGAATAGATGATGTATTCTAAAAGAGGTAAAGAGGGTGCACTTCACAAAAGGATACCCTCTTTTACCCATCCAGTTTCACACACGTGCGTGCACCTCATGTTTCAACCACGCACCCGGCAGCATTTCTTTTTCACCTTTTTCATTCACCAGTTCCATCTGCAATACACCTCCGTTACAATCGAAGTAACGAACCTCTATCGGATGCAATCCGGCTTTCAATGCCTTCTGCACAATAATCTCTACCGATGAGTGTGCACCGTCATTATCTCCCAGCAATTCACCGTCAAGCGTCAATGTACTACCGTCATCCGATAGAAGGGCAAAGGTGTAAATACCATCAGCGGGAACTTCCAGATAACCGGTCATCACCAAGCCGATATTTCCTTTCACCTCTTCGGGGATAGATACCGATTCTACCACATATTCCCCTTTTACCGGAGCCGCGTCAATATCTGCACAAAGATTACCGCGGAAGTCATGCCATACAGCTTTCAAGCCGGGCTGCAAGGCAGCCGGAGCAGTCACCGCCTCCGCATAAGGAGCCTTTACATATTTAGTATGTGCCACATCCGAAGGAGAACCGTCCGGACGGAACGTGCGGAAAGCGAAATCGGTAGTCTCCGTCACGTCCAGAGCACCATTATAAAGAGTAGACTCTTTGGTAGGCATACTGCCGTCTGTCGTATAGCGTATTTCAGTACCGGGCAACGGGCAAGTCAAGTCAATCGTTGTTTCATCAATAAATGCATTCACTTTATAGAATCCCTGTAAATCAGGCACACGATAATTTACCCTCATCACATCCATCCGTTTAAACTGCGGAACAAGCTGACGATAAAACTCTTCGAGGCTTGGTTTAACAGCCGGTTCTACCCAGGCTATTTCGCTCAATGCAATCATGCGGGGAACGATCAGGTATTCAATGCGCTTCATTGTCGGAATCCATTCAGACCAGAGATTAGCCTGTACACCCCAAATATATTTCTTCTGTTCGGGTGATAATCTATCATCCGAACACGGATCGTATGCCAGTATTTTCTTCACTGAATTCTGATCCTGCGCATAATCGAAATAGAAATATTCATTCGGACAAGCAATCACTTTCTGCTTTTGCGCGGTCGCCGTAGGCAACGCGTCTTTCGCCCAACTTCTCCACCATGTAATAGCAGCATCGGAAGATAATCCGTCGGCTACCACTTCATCCCAGCCGATGAGTCTCTTTCCGTTGGCGAGGAAGAATTTCTCCATGTCACGTACAAACCATGCCTGAAGTTCTTCTACCGAACCCAGCTTCTCCGTACGGATACGTTTCTGACAGAGAGGGCATTTCTTCCAGTTGGCTTTTTCCACTTCATCACCACCCATGTGCACATATTCATAAGGGAAAAGCTCGAAAACTTCTTTGAACACATTCCGGCAGAATTCCAGCGTCGCGTCTTTACCCGGACAGATAGGAGAAGAGAAGATTTCTCCCCATCCGATTAGTCCGTCGCATGCCAACTCCGGATATTGACTGATAGCCGCGAGGAAATGTCCCGGCATATCAATCTCGGGAATGACATCAATTCCTCTTTGCGTAGCATAGGCTACTATTTCTTTGATATCATCATGAGTGTAATAACCTCCATACAGCGTATCTCCTTCCACAATGCGTATCTTATCTTCCGGAATCAGGAAATCGGTATTATCTTCCTCTTTCGCACGTGCCATGCAGGTACGGTCGTGCTTATTAAACTTACGCCAAGCTCCTTTTTCGGTAAGCAGCGGGTATTTCTCAATCTCTATACGCCAGCCCTGATCGTCAGACAAATGCCAGTGGAATTTATTGAGTTTATACAAAGACATCAGATCCAGTACATGCTTCACCTCATCTTTATTCCAGAAATGACGGGAAGCATCCAGCATAAATCCACGCCATTCAAAACGGGGGGCATCTTCTATTTGCACGGCAGGAATCGAATAAGTTTGTTTTTCTCCCTGTACTTCTATCGTTGCAGGAAGCAACTGGCGAATAGTAGTAATCGCAGAAATAAAGCCCGAATAGTCAGTTGCCTCTACCCGAACAGACTCCGGTGTAGACTCAAGTTTATAAGAGCCGGGCTTTCCACCGGTATCTTTCAACTGGAAATACATATCTACCTGATTCTGATCGGTAGTGACTTCAACAGAAGACGATATGACATTCCGAAGAATCTCCTGCAGATACCCGACAGCCGGAAACAAGGACTGATCGGAAACCCCAATCTTCATTCCATCTTTTAAAACAAACGAGCCAGACTGCTCGGTCAGACTAACGGGGGTAGGTAGGATTGCAATCTCTTGCTTGACGGTGGGCGTACAAGAAGAAAAAACACAAGCTGATACAATGAGTAAAGAACTACTTAGTTTTTTGAACATGCGGTTAACTATTTAATAAATGATTTGTCCTGTCTTTAATTGACCATCTATATATAATACAACTAAAACATAGAAACTACTAAAAACCCGGAAAAAGTTTTTTTGCGACTTGACGTCACAGACTCCTATAAATGTTTATCTTTGCTAGCCAATCGCAATCAAACAATTAATTATAAAGAGTCACTTCAATGTCAAGAGAGAACATCTTAATCAAAACCTCATGGATTAGCACCATTGGCAATGCAATCCTGTCCGCATCAAAAATCATCATCGGTTTATGGGCCGGTAGTTTGGCGGTAGTGGGCGACGGTATCGACTCGGCAACCGACGTCGTTATCTCTATCGTTATGATTTTTACGGCACGCCTCATCAACCGTCCTCCTTCAAAGAAATATGTATTTGGTTATGAGAAAGCGGAAGGCATCGCGACAAAGATTCTGTCACTGGTGATATTTTATGCCGGTATGCAAATGCTGATATCTTCCATTCAAAGCATCTTTTCAGATGAAGTGAAAGAGATACCATCGGCTATCGCTATCTATGTGACTATATTCTCTATTGTCGGCAAACTGATGCTGGCTTCGTACCAGTACAAACAGGGAAAGAAAATAGACAGTTCCATGCTGACGGCGAATGCGATAAATATGCGTAATGATGTTGTCATCTCGGCCGGAGTTTTATTAGGGTTGATTTTTACTTTTATATTCAAATTGCCGATACTCGATTCGATAACGGGATTGATAATCAGCCTCTTTATCATCAAGTCGTCCATTGGTATTTTTCTCGACTCGAATGTGGAGCTTATGGATGGCGTGAAGGATGTCAATGTGTATAATAAGATATTCGAAGCTGTCGAGAAAGTGCCGGGAGCAAGTAATCCGCACCGGGTCAGGTCGAGAATGATAGGAAACCGGTATATAATTACGCTCGATATAGAGGTGAATCCGCAGATAACGATTACACAAGCGCATGAGATTGCCGGGGCGGTGGAGAAAAGTATTGAAAGCTCGATAGATAATGTCTATGATATTCTGGTGCATGTGGAACCTGCCGGGGAGTGTCAGACGGATGAGAAATTCGGGGTAGACAAGGATATGGTGTGACACGTGAAAATCTTCGGCAACAAAGAAAGCTATTCCGCTTCTTTTTCTTAACTTTGCATTCATCGTTCACATTTTAATAAAAATTTGATATGGAAGAAGGAACATTCAGGCGCTATCCTATCGGGATACAGGATTTTGAAGATTTGCGCAATAATGATTACATATATGTTGATAAGACTGCACTGATTTATCAACTCGTCAATACAAATAAGATTTATTTCCTGAGTCGTCCCCGTCGTTTCGGGAAAAGTCTGCTTGTCTCTACGCTCGAAGCCTATTTTCTGGGAAAGAAAGAACTTTTCAACGGACTGGACATGGAGCAGTTAGAGAAAGACTGGACAGTGTATCCGGTGCTACATATCGACTTTAGCGGCAGTAAATATATGGAAGCAGAGTCACTTCGCGCATCTATCAATGTTCAGCTGTTACTTTGGGAAAACGTCTACGGACGTCAGGAAGGCGAAGACACATTTAGTTTACGTCTGGAAGGTATCATCCGCCGCGCTTATGAGCAAACCGGGCAGCAGGTTGTCGTATTAGTGGACGAATATGACGCCCCGATGCTGGACAGTAACAATAACCATGAGTTGCAGCATGAGATTCGTGGTATCATGCGCGACTTCTTCAGCCCCTTAAAAAAGTCAGGTAAATATCTTCGCTTCCTCTTCCTGACGGGCATCAGCAAATTCAGCCAGATGAGCATATTCAGCGAACTTAACAATCTTCAGAACGTCAGCATGAGCGATAATTACAGCACTATCTGCGGTATCACCGAACAGGAACTGCTGACACAGATGAAAATTGATGTCGAACAGATGGCACAAGCCAACGATGAAACGTATGAAGAGGCGTGTGCCCACTTGAAGAAGCAATATGACGGATATCATTTCAGTAAATCCTGTGTGGATGTGTACAATCCTTTCAGCCTGATTAATGCTTTTGCCCAAAAGAGTTATGAGAACTACTGGTTTTCTACCGGTACCCCTACCTTTCTGATAGAACTCCTGCAACAAATGAACTTTGATATCCGTCTGCTCGACCGTATGGACGCCAAGCCGGAAGACTTCGACAAGGCTACGGATTGTCTCACCGACCCAATTCCGGTGCTCTACCAAAGCGGTTATCTCACAATCAAGTCGTACGATGCTTTCTTTCGTACCTATACATTAGGCTACCCGAACGAGGAAGTAAGAATCGGCTTTATCGAGTCGCTCATCCCTTCTTATCTTTACCAACCTACGCGCGAAAGCAACTTTTATGTAGTGTCCTTTGTGCGTGATTTAATGAAAGGAAACCTTGAATCTTGCCTTGAACGCACCCGGTCTTTCTTCGCCTCTATTCCGAACGACCTAAACAACAAAGAGGAAAAACATTATCAAACTATATTCTATCTTCTGTTCCGCTTGATGGGACAATATGTGGATACCGAAGTCAAAAGCGCTGTCGGACGGGCGGACGTGGTTATCAAAATGCAGGATGCTATTTATATACTTGAATTTAAAATGAACGGCACCGCAGAAGAGGCTTTAGCGCAGATTAACAGCAAAGGGTATGCGATTCCTTATGAGGCAGACCACCGGAAAGTGGTGAAGGTCGGCATCAACTTCGACAGTACCACGAGAACGATTGGAGACTGGAAAATCGAAACGGATTAACAGCGTACGCCACTTGCTTGAAGTAGACAAGGATATGATGTGACACATGAAAAAGGCAGCAGTTGCTCTCGTCTGTGAGTAACTGCTGCCTTTTTGCGTGTTCTGTGCTGTCGTAGCCGGGAAATTAGGGTGTATTGCCACAGCTTGCTGTGGTGCGTTTCCCTAACTTGTTGTGGCATGCTCCCCTTGCCTGCTGTGGCATGCTTCCCTAGCCTGCTGCGGCACGTCTCCCCAGCCTACTGCGGCACACATCCCTTTCCGCCGTTCCGGTTTTACGTATTCAATAGGCTGTTGCTTTGATACGCAGCTTGATGGCATTTTCGGCTGTATCCAGTACCAGTTCGCAGTTTTCAGAGGTTACAGAACTACCGGTGACGTCCATTTCCAATGAGGTGATTTTCTCAAGATCGAGTTGGGTTAAGGTGTATCCGTCTCCTTTCACCACCGTGAATCCACCTTCGGGAAAATGGGATGGCCGCATCTTCCATTGAGCCACAAACGTCAGTTTGTCCTTGTCAAGGGTGATTTTCTCTACCGGTGTAGAGTTGTCTTTGTCGTCGCCGCCGCAGGCGGTTACCAACGTTGCTGCCACAAGGCAGAGGAAAAAGATTCTTAGTTGTTTCATGCGTCTTTCTGTTTTCTTTAAAAGGGTAAATTATGAAAGGCTGCCGCTTTTTTGTTTGCCATGAGGGCGGATGCGCTGTCTGCAGCCGGACTGTCCGTCCTCATTCGTGACCTGCTTCTTTATGCAGCCGGGTCGGGGGCTTCACCTCCTCCGGGGATTTCAGGGTCGGGCGCTTCGCCACCGCCACCGCCACCACCCGCGTTTTCGTCACCCAGCAGAATCGGGAAACGGTAAGAGCGTGGCGTTTTCAATGCCTTGTTGCTTCCGCTATATTGTGTCGTGATGCTTAGCGCATAGAGCTTTCCGGCTTCTATGGCAGGTAGCATGATGGTGAGTTGTGACGGTGCGTTGTGAACGATGACGGACACTTTCAACGGGACGGCTCCCTCTTCGTCTTTGGTGAGATAGATGCCGACCGAAGGGTCGTCACCGAGGATTTTAATGTTGCTTCCGCTGATAACGGCAGGACCGCCGGAAGTGATGACCTGGCTGATACTCTTCGTCACGGAGTCGGTGATGGAGTTGATGACCGGCCCCGTCTGTGCCAGCCCGTTGCAGATTACTTTTACGGCTTTGAGCTGGTCGCGCAGCAGTTGTCCCGGTGTGTAGGACACACCGAGCGAGTGCTTCGTGGCGTCAAACTGGGCGTTCTCCCCGAGGAACGAACCGCGTACGGTGACGATGTACTGTCCCACACCGTCTACCACGCTCTTCCCTTCGGCGATGGCTTCCACCTTCTTCTGGTCGGCAAGGTCGAGGATGTTCTCGATGGTTTCCTGCCGGTACTCGGTACGCTCCTTGATGATGCGTGCTGCGATTTCTTTGTTGTGCAGACTGCCTGTGATGCGTGCGCGTCCGGTGTAGTCGCCTTTTTGCTCGGTCATGATGTTGTCGTAAAGGTCAACATTGAGCGTGATTTTTTCGTTTGTTGCCATGATAATGATTGTTTTAAGGAAAGTGAATATCTATTTATTAGTTACGTTCTGTGCTGCTTGTCATTTCGCACGTATCTTGATAGCATTACCGTCCAGATAAAGTTCGAGATAACTGTCATATGTCATGCCCCCAGTAGTATTAGTCATCAGATGGAACTTCATAAGATCACTGTCAGTCAAGGTGTAGCTGTCGGTTCCCTTAACAACGGTTTCGGCTCCTGGCCGGACAGTGGAACGACTCAACAAGTAATCATATAGATCTAATTTAAAATCAGAATCCGCCGGAAGTTCGTTTTCAACCGTAACGGTGGGGATGGTCACTTGATTGCCATTAATCGCAGCTTGCAGACAGAGGCTCCGTTCACTCCCATACGTTCCCTCCTCCCTTGCTTTTATTTTTCCGCCTTTCAGTTGCAGTATTCCTGTAGGGGCAACAAGCACTTCCTGCCCCTTTATGCTTTTGGAGATTTCAGCATCGCCTTCCATAATGAGCGTGGCATTATCACCGACAGAGATACCAATTAGCTGGTCATTATCATTCCCATTGCCGGAATATAGTTCGAAGCCGTTACCCAGCGTTAGTTTGCAAGACGCCCTAACAAATATGCAGGCGACTTCAGCTAAATGGGCATCAGCATTTCCATAAATGTTGAGGTTGGTCAGCTTCAATGACGCGCCGTTTGTAAGCTCAAAAAGGCTTTTGTCGCTAGCGGTACGGGAAATACTATAATTATCGCCGCTGATAGGATTATTTCCGTCGTCAATAGCAATGTGTTTGCCGTCTATTGAAAAGGCAAAATGCTCTGCATCCGCAGCAACCTCAAAACTTCCACCGAGGATGATTTGTGTTGGTGCATCCGCAGTGCCGTCTGCCGTTTCAATAGCGGTTTTCAGTTCGGCTGCGGTAGTGACAAGCGTCTTGTTGCTGACCGTCACAAGGCAGGTGGCGGACTTTTCGCGTGCGGTGGCGGTGATGGTAGCTGTTCCTTCAGCTACGGCGGTCACCAGTCCGTCTTTACTTACGGTGGCTACGGAAGTTTTGTCACTGCTCCATACTACGGATTCGGCAGTCACCCGGTCGGGGACAATGGTGGGAACCAGCGTTTCGGTCGCTCCCGATTTCAGGGTCAGAGTCTCATGATTGAGGGTGATGCTCTCTACGGGCACGGAGTTGTCGTCATTGTTGTCGTCGCCACAGGCGGTTGCCAACGTTGCTGCCATAAGGCAGAGGAAAAAGATTCTTAGTTGTTTCATACGTCTTTTGTCTTTCTAAAAGGGTGAATAAATCGTGTTCTCTTTTCGGACAAAAATAATATGCAACAACGAAAAGGTATAGCCAAAATCCTGCATTGTATAGCCAAAATCCTGCAAATCTTGCAGGATTGCCGGAAATTCCATTGTTCGGAGAAACTTCTACCTATGCATTGATGGAAACAACAGCATTTGATGATAAAAGAGTATCGCCTTCTCCTTTAAAGTACAGACTTTTGTTGGCGGAACTCAGTAGGAGTCATTTTTACCAATTCGCGGAAATTGCGGTTGAAGGTGCGCATTGCCTTGAAGCCCGACGCTCCGGCAATGTCTTCGATTGTGTGGTTCGCGTAGTCCGGAAGCAGGAGCAAGTCCATGGCATGACGGATGCGCAGGCGGAGAAGATAATTTTGCAAGGTCAGTCCTGTGGCACGCCCCACAGCGGCGGAGAGATTACGCTCGTTTGTGCCAAGAGCTTTAATCAGGTCGTCACGCTTGAAGTTGTAGTCGAGGTACGGTTGTTCTTTCTGCAGATAGGCTTCGAGCTCTTCAAACAAGTGGTTGCTATCGCCGGATTGCAGGTAACAGATGAGGTCGCCCATATCGGCTTCGAGCGGTGGTTGGGACAGTTTTCCATCCTGTTCGACGATAAAACGGCGTAGCATCTCGTAAGTGTAATGATAGTTAGTGTACAGCCATGCAAAAGCAGGATAGAAAACCACGATAAGGAAACTGAAACTAAACTCGGGTATCGGTCCCGGACAGACAAGTAAAACCCATGCGCCAATGCCGATACTCAACGCATAAAGGAAAGCGCGCATCGTCCACCGGAGTTCCAGTTTTGAGATACACTCTCCGGTCAATTCTTTTAAATGCGTGATGTAGCGGTGTTTTTTACGGAAAAAGAGGCGGACGTAAACGAACAGTTGTACGGTATAGGTGACACCGAACAAGGTCCGCACTGCCAACGGGAGATTGTGAACGACACACGCACGCCATTCTGCTAAAGAATATACACAGACGTCCGCTTCAATGCAGCAACTCACCACATACAGCAGAATGAAAACGAGCGAAGGCGCCGCATGCTTCATCACATTGGCAAAAGTGACGTATCTGCTGTCGAACAGCAATATCAACATAAACGTGAACATCAACGCCTGCGAAGAAGCAAGCACCAACACCAATATTGAGAATAAGTCCAACGACCGGTATACGCCGAACCCGTCAACCAGCAACTCCGCCAAATGACCGGCAGCGATAATGAGAGAAGCAGCGATGAAGAAATGGCATGCACGCCTGTATTTGGGATTAATGGCGTGCGCCATCTGCTTGAAGCAGACAAGACCGAAAGATATAGACAGACATATTCCGATAATAATGCCGTTTGTTAGTGTGTGTAAAGCCGGTATATCCATTGCTTAGCATTTATTTTCCCGACAAAGTTAATGAATCTTGACGAGAAACCGACTAGTTACACCCTGTAAAACTCGACAAGTCTGCAAAATCGTATAGAAACAACCTAATAGCTAATCTTCACTCCGGCAAAGAAACTTCTCGGCAGAGAAGGCCCGTAAATATAGCCGGAATCCCGATTAGCTCCTCTATCAAAGTCCTTCTGATAAGACTCAAAGAGGTTCTGAACTCCGCCGTTTAGTTGCAAATCGACTGTTTTGTATAGCTTGAAGTCATAAGCCAGTTTCACTCCCAAATCGAAGAAACGGGGTGTACGGATGGCTTCCGCCTTTCGTTCGGGCATTGCGCCCAGTTCGGCGTTCTCGGCGGTGATATCCATGCGTTGCACTAACATTCTCCCGGTATAAGTTCCTGACAGGGCAATGGATAAAGGTTTGATGGGAGTATAAGTAGCTGTGAAGTAACCATATGTATCGGGAGTACGGAAAATTTTCTTTTCTGCCGGTGCGTCGTCATGCCATTTATGAGGTTCATCGTATCGGCTGCGTTGCAAAGTGAGTCCCGCTTGTATTTGCAGGATGGAAAGATAAGCCACTTTGCCCTCCAGCGTTAGCCCCATCACTTTCGCGCCGGGACCGTTACTGCGTGGTTTTACCAATATCCCATCGCCACGGTCATAAGGTTCGCCCAACACGAAGACATCTGTCAGTCTTGTATAAAAGCCCTCGATCAAGAAATTCGTCTGGAATACTCCGAAACGGTGATACATATCTGCGGACGCACTGAAACTTTGGGATTTCTCTTCTTTCAAGTTCTTCGCACGCTCAATCATTGCCACTGTTCCGCCCACATTTTCAATATGCATATCTTCATCAAAAGCCTGCGGAGCACGGAATCCGGATGAATAGCTCAAACGCAGGTTTATATTCTGTGTCGGGTTGAAACGCAAGTTGGCACGGGGGCTAAAGATGACATTATCTACCATGTTATGCTTATCCAGACGACCACCGATCAGAATGCCCCAACGGTCGTTCTTCCACTCGTTCTGCAGAAAAGCACTGTAAATATTTACCGTCTGATCCGTGTGGCGGTCATATCCCCACATATTATCTTTCAGACGATCACGGTTATATTCAAGTCCTGCCGTGAGGTCAGAAGGCATAAAAAAACACTTATCAAACGTATGTACATACTGCGCGCCGCCCATAGCGGTTAAATCCGTTGTTTTTCCATAGGCTTTCAGAGGATCGTTACCCGGTCCGTAATAACTGTCCCGATCTGTATTGGCGGCTGACGCAAAGATACTTAGACGGTTCTTTTCATCTGGCGAGAAATAATCGAACTTCAAACTTCCACCATCAATCGAATGTTGCAACTGCTCTGCAATATGGGCTTCGTGAGGAGGACGGTCCAACATATCCCCTCCCCGACGGAATTCCTGCATGTGGTGATATTCGAAGGTTAGTTTGGAGTAAGTGCTTGTTTTCAGATAAGAGCGGAAGCCCACTGTCTGATTCTTCAATTTAGGTAGTTCGGTGAATCCGTCTCCGTCATAATCATATCCGGACCGGTGACGGTTCTGACCAAAGATATACAGTCCGGCACGATGATCGTCCGTCACTAATGAAGCATTCAGGGAGGTATTGTTATCGAATGAGGAGCCGCCCCCTAAAGCAGTAAGGGTGTGCGACAGCTGGCCGGAATTGCGCAAAGGCTCTTTGGTGATTATATTGATGGTTCCTGCAATGGCCGAAGAGCCGAACAAGGCGGAACCTCCCCCACGCATCACTTCTACGCGTTCAATCATGCTGGCGGGAATCTGTTCCAGGCCATACACTCCGGAAAGGGCACTGAATACGGGACGGGAATCTATCAAAATCTGCGTATACGGTCCGTCCAGTCCATTGATGCGGACTTGCTGGAAACCACAATTCTGGCAGTTTGTCTCTACACGTACACCGGGCTGAAAGTTCAGCCCTTGCGATAAAGTGGAAGAGTTAGTCGTTTCAAATAGCTTCAGATCGACGACATTTACCAAAGTAGGAGCCAAACGGCGCGTCGTTTCACTGCGGTTGGCGGAAACCACTACCCCATCCAAAGCAATCGCGTCCTCTTCTATTTCAAAATCCTCTTCCAGTGTCTTTCCTTTTTTCAGAGTCACGTTGCGGGTCACGGTCTTGTAGCCGACCGAGCTAACCTCCAGTATAAAGTTACCTTCCGGCAAATTCTTCAAAAAATAATGTCCGGTAGCGTCGGTCACGGTTCCTATCGTTGTTCCTTTCAGTGCAATGGTGATGTAAGGAAGGTGCTCTTTCGTTTTCTTATCCAGTACATGGCCTATGATGTTCGCATCGGATTTTTTCAGTTCAGGGTAGTCCGGATGTTCAGCCAATGCGTATGACAGGACACAATACAGGCCGGCCAGGACTAAAAGATATTTCTTCATTGTCGTTAGTCTTTTAATGTTTAAAATCAAAAATAATAATAAGGGAAAGGGAAGCAGCGATCATTAATCGTTGTTCCTAACTGATGAATACTGTTCCCGAAAAGATAGACTAAGCGACAGGAGGTGCTCTAAGAGATATGACGCCCGGACAAGAACGGTGATATGGCTCAACTTGCGGGCGGATAAACAGGATACATAATAGAGATAAAGCAGCGACCGCGAATGTAGGTATTAATCCGCTGTCTGTCACCAATACATGATTCAACAGGTGAATGAGTTGGAATTCAACCGTCGTATGGCTATGTTCACTGCCTTTTTTAAATGGATGCAAATGGACAATCGTTACCCCGTTTACTACATGGGAGTGATTAAATAAAGTGATTCCTGCCATGTACGAGATAAACAGTACAGGCAAAAACCACTTCATTATATGTAGGTACAATTGTTTCATCCGGTAATCTTGCACATCTATTCTGTGCAGTAAAGTCAGGGTTTAGTTTGTTTTTTTGCAAAGATAAGGATTGTCTCCATGCAAAACAATCCCTATTTATAACGATTTTAAATCTTAACCGAATCTTAATAACTGATCTTCACCCCGGCAAAGAAGCTTCTCGGAAGTGACGGACCATAGATATAGCCGGAGTCACGGTCAGCTCCTTTATCGAAGTCGTCCTGATAGGCATTGAAAATATTCTGTATGCCGGCATTCAACTGGAGGTTCATCGACTTGTAAAGTTTGAAGTCATAAGCAGCTTTCAAACCGATATCGAAAAAGTCTTTGGTATTCACCGTTATCGGATTTTCAAGGAATCCCGGAACCGGCTCGTGGGGAACCAGCATCGAACCGGTATAGGTACCGGAAAGAGCGATAGATAACGGTTTTATCGGGGTGTAGGTTGCTGTAAAATAGCCGTAAGTATTTGGCGTACGCATCATTTTCTTCACCGCCGGAGCTTCTTTGTTCCAGATGTGCGGTTTGCTGTAATGGCTCTGTTGCAGAGTGACTCCCGCCTGAACTTGGATTTTATTCAGGTAAGCCATCTTTCCTTCCAGTGTCAATCCCAGAACTTGCGCTCCTGATGCATTGTGACGGGTACGTGTCAGAATTCCATCCACTACCTCTCCGTCGGTAAGGGCAAAAACATCCGACAACTTTGTATAGAATCCTTCTACCAGGAAGTTAACCTGAAACGCACCAAAACGATGATAAATATCTGCCGAAGCACTCAAGCTCTGTGATCTTTCTTCTTTCAGATTATCCGCCAATTCAACCATCGCTACATTACCGCCTACATTTTCCACATGCAAATCTTCGTCGAAAGCCTGCGGAGCACGGAAGCCGGATGAGTAACTAAAACGAAGATTGATGTTTTCTGTCGGATTATAACGCAAGTTGGCACGCGGACTGAATATCACATGGTCAATCAGATTATGCTTATCCAAACGGCCGCCAATCAGGAATCCCCAATGATCATTTTTCCATTCGTTCTGAAGGAAAGCACTACCGATATTCACTTTCTGGTCTACCGTGCGGTTGTATCCCCACATGTTATCTTCCAGTTTGTCCTGATTGAACTCTATTCCGGCAGTCAGGTCGGAAGGCATGAAGATGCATTTGCCGAAGCTGTAGACATACTGTGAGCCTGCCATCCAGTTCAAGTCAGTGGTGTTTCCGTAAGCATCCAAAGGGTCTCTGTCACCTGGACCATAATAGCTGTCGCGATTGATATGCTGTGCAGATGCAAACACATTGAAACGATGGTTCTCGTTAGGGGAGAAATAATCGAACTTCAGTCCTCCGCCATTGATTGAGTGTTCGGTCTGCTCCGCCACATTCGCTTCATGAGGCGGGCGGTTCAATAAGTCTCCTCCCCTGCGGAATTCTTCCATGTGGTGATATTCAAAAGTAAGTTTCGAATAAGTCGTTGTTTTCAGGAACGAACGGAAACCAATTGTCTGACCGTGCAATTTGGGTATTTCGGAATATCCGTCGCCGTCATGGTCATACGCAGAACGGTGGCGGTTCTGACCGAAGATATACAGACCTGCACGCTGGTCGTCCGTCACGAGAGACGCATTCAATGCCGTACTGTTGTCGAAAACGTCGCCATCGCCAATTCCCGTAATCGTATGAGATAACATACCAGAGTTGCGCATCGGTTCTTTGGTGATGATATTGATTGTACCGGCAATGGCAGATGAGCCGAACAGTGCCGAGCCGCCTCCACGCATCACTTCCACACGTTCTATCATGCTGGCAGGAATCTGTTCGATACCATACACACCGGAAAGCGCACTAAAAATGGGACGGGAATCGAGCAGGATTTGCGTATAAGGGCCATCCAGTCCATTGATACGCACTTGCTGGAAACCGCAATTCTGACAATTGGACTCTACACGAACACCCGGCTGAAAGCTCAAGCCTTGCGCCAAAGTCGTAGAATTGGTATTCTCAAAGATTTTCAAATCTACTACATTCACCAGTGTCGGAGCCAGACGGCGGGTGGTTTCATTACGATTGGCAGATACGACTACGCCATCCAAAGCAACCGCATCTTCTTCTATCTCGAAATCTTCTTCCAATGTACGCCCTTTCTTCAGCGTCACATTCCGTCTGACGGTTTTATATCCCACCGAACTGACCTCCAGCACAAAATTACCTTCGGGAAGATTCTTCAAAAAATAATGCCCGGTAGCATCGGTCACAGTTCCGATGGTCGTACCTTTCAAGGCGACTGTAATATAGGGTAAATGCTCTTTTGTATTTTTATCAAGAATATGGCCAACGATATTGGCATCTGACTTACGTAATTCGGGATGATTAGGATATTCATGAGCTTGTCCTTCGAGGGCAGGCAACAATGTGCAGCACAAGCAGACAAGCGAAAAGATGTAATTCTTCATTTTTCGTTTGTTATTCGTTTTCGATAAGTATTTACATGGATAGACAGATAATGCCCGTACCTCATGCAAGGTACGGTATCATCATTTAAAGAATAGAGAAACGAATAACCGGGGGTGCCCTAAGTCCCACTACCCCATGATACGGACAGTGATAGTGAGTGTGTTGCGAACGTCCGGGCAACAAGCATAATAAGAAAGGAATAAAAAGGGAAAGAGCAAAAACAACAGCCGCACCGTCTGCCGTTAAGTGAGACAGACAATGAATCAGCTGTAGTTCGACTGTAGAATGTTCATGTGCCGCCCCTTTCTTAAACGGGTGTGAATGGACGATTGTCACGCCATTGACCACATGCACGTGGGCAAAGAATGTAAAGCTTACCAGATACGATACAAACAGTATCGGCAAGAAGTAGCGTGTAATATTCAATAACAATCGTTTCACCTCATTTTTTTCTTTGAGGCGGCAAAGATACGAACTATTTATTTAACAATCAATTATTATATGAAATTCTGTTAATATACAGCCGAGGCTATTACTTGAATAAACAGAATTAAGAATACCATGGCAATCGGATAAACAGTTGCGTAAGCTACGCTCGGAATATTGCTATCCACCATCGAGTCGGCAGCAGCGAGTCCCGGAGTACTTGTCATCCCTCCTGTAATAGTTCCCAGCAAATCGAGCAGACTGATTTTAAATACGAAATGTCCGACAATGGCTGCAACAAGCATTGGCACCAATGTGATGGCGGCTCCTACTCCGAACATCAATAATCCGCTTTCCTGGAAGGTAGCTACCAGATTCTTACCGGCAGAAGTTCCCACTTCGGCAAGGAAAAGAAGCAGACCTAACTGGCGCAACAACTGATTGGCAGGTCCGGACATAGACCAGATAATGGGTCCTGTCTTACCTATCGCACTCAACACAAGAGCTACCATCAAAACTCCCCCGGTCAGTCCCGGTGAGAATGACAGGCTATCAGAGAAAGAGATATTTATTTTGCCGAATAACACGCCCAATACAATACCCATTGCAATGGGGAAAAAGTCCGTATCAGATAGTTTCTTCGCATTATTTCCCAACAGGCGGGCTACTCCTTTAAGTCCCTCTTTCTCACCGACTACCATCAGTTTATCACCAAACTTCAAGGCTAGATCGGGAGACGGAGATAAATCAATACCGCTTCGACGAACACGAGTCACTGTACAACCAAAGTTTTTCTGTAAGTTCAAATCACCCAGTTGTTTGTTTATCATGTCTTTTTTAGTCAACAACAAAGACTCTATTTCCTGTGTTTTATCCAAAGGCAGTTCACCTTCTTCTCTATTGCCTACCAACACAGCCAGTTGATCCAGTGACTCTTCGCTGCCTACGGCTTGTATGTAGTCTCCTTCATGCAACACCGTATGGGCGGTAGGAATGGATATTTCATCATTGTGTTTCAGACGTGAAATGACAGCACCTGTCATACCACGCGCATTAATTTGCACCAAGCTGCGATCGAACACATTCGCATTAGTGACGCGATAAATACAAGTAGTCAATTCCGGGAATTGTCCGCGACGTTCTATCTCCAGGCGACGGGCTTCTTTATCTAAATCCACCCGCATGATTTTAGGCAACAGCTTGACAAACAGAATCACGCCGATCACTCCAAACGGATATGCGATACCGTAAGCAATGGATGCCAGAGGAGAATTGGTACTGTCGATGGCAACAGCCAAACCCGGCGTACTAGTCAGCGCTCCGGCAATCAGACCGACAACACTCGGTGTATCGATATCAAATGCATATTTCAGTCCGACTGCAGTAAGACAGGCGGAACAAATAATAAGCATAGTGATGAGAATAAGCGTCTTTCCTTTGCTACGGAAAGAATCGAAGAATCCGGGCCCTGCCTGAATACCGATGGTAAAAATGAAGAGCACCAAGCCGAAATTTCCTAATTCTTTAGGAATGATAACACCAAAATGCCCGAAAAGAAGGGCAATGAAAATAACTGCCGACACATCGAGAGATAACCCCTTAATTTTAATTCTTCCCAGCATAAATCCCAATGCGACAATCAGGAAAAGGGAAAAATAAGAGGAATGCAATAAGTCAGTAAACATAAAAAATAAAGGTTAGTTAGTTTAAGGGCGCGAAGGTACGGATTTTATTTAATCCTCACAACATTCCTTGCAGCAAGTAGTCCTTTCGTCTTCAAACTCCAAAGTGGCATGATGAATACCTGCCTCTTCAAGTGCTTCCTTTATATGCTGTTTCACTTCTTCCAACTGTGTGATATTGTCAATAACAATATGGGCAGTCAAAGCGGTTTCCGTTGTGCTTAACGCCCAGATATGCAGGTGATGGCAATTCTCCACGCCGGGTTGTTCCATGATAAGTTGCTGTATCTTTTGAGCGTCTATCTCCACCGGTACTCCATCCAACGACAACCGAAGGCTATCGTGAAGCAATCCCCAAGTAGAGACAATAATGATAACAGCAATGCCAAGTCCGATAATCGGGTCAATAATACTCCATCCTGTATAGGTGATAATAATGCCGGAAACAACTACACCGACAGACACCAATGCATCTGCTGCCATGTGCAGATAAGCTCCTTTCACATTCAGATCCTTATCTTTATCTTTCATAAAGAGCCAGGCAGTCAGTGCGTTGATGACCACTCCCACCCCGGCTGTCCATGCGATGGCAGAACCATCTACGGAAACCGGGTGGAAGAATTTATCTACACTCTCGGCAATAATAATGCCCACGGCAACCAATAATATAACTGCATTTAATAAAGAGACAAGAATCGTACTCTTCTTATATCCATACGTGTAACGGCTATTGGGATGAACTTTCTGCAACCGGAAAGCCAACATAGCAAGCACCAGACTGGCTACATCACCCAAGTTATGCCCGGCATCAGAAAGCAATCCCAGAGAATTATAATAAAACCCTACTCCGAATTCTACGATAACAAAAGCAATATTCAGAGTGATGCCTATAATAAAAGCCTTATTGAGCGATGTCAACTGATGATTATGTTCGTGATGATGAGATTCCATATTATATATTGTTATTACATCTACTACCTAAAAAACATCTTATTGGGAGATTGGTTCATCCCCATTCCACTTTCGGCAATAGTAACGGCTCCCCTCCAGAAAAAACAAGCCACCGAAATGAATGAATCATCCCGATGGCTTATCCCCTTTAAACACCTTTAAACAAAATGAAAATATGCCTCATATACTAACTAAACTAACTAACCCTCGAGGCATATTTTAAAGAGGCTGTCGCATCAACCTCTTTTTATTATAGACAGCTTTCGCTCTCTAATCTTATTTACGAGCTTCGGCAATATAACCGAGAGCTTCTTCACATTTTGCAGTTACATAAGCCCAGTCTTCTGCTGCCACTTTATCTTTCGGGAACAATTTAGAGCCCATACCTACGCAGAATACACCAGCTTTGATCCATGCAGTCAGGTTTTCTTTAGTAGGTTCTACCCCACCTGTCACCATCAGCTTAGACCATGGCATCGGAGCCATCAAGCCTTTCACGAAGTTAGTTCCGTAAACATCACCCGGGAATACTTTGCAAAGATCGCAACCTACTTCCTGCGCAAAACCTACTTCTGATACAGAACCGCATCCCGGAGTATAAGCTACCGAACGACGGTTACATACCTTAGCAATTTCAGGATTAAACAACGGACCTACTACGAAGTTAGCACCCAGCTGCAAGTACATAGCAGCAGTAGCCGGATCAACGATAGAACCGATACCGATTGCCATTTCAGGACATTCTTTTGCTGCGAACTTAACGATTTCAGCAAATACTTCCTGTGCGAAGTCACCACGGTTTGTGAATTCAAAAGCACGAACACCACCGTCATAACAAGCCTTTACTACTTTCTTTGCAACTTCTGCATCTTTGTGATAGAATACAGGAACCATTCCTGTAGAGCCGATCTTATTCAATACGGCTATTTTATCGAATTTTGCCATCTTATTATTTACTATTTTATTATTTACAATTTACTATTTAATACTTTTGCTATTTATTATTCATCCGGCCTTTCATAGTGGTTATCGAGCTAACTATTATTTTTAAAAGTTCCTCATTTTCTTTGTATAAATCAACTAACAATTCTGATTTAACCAATTGAACTTCCATTAATAATTCTAGCCAATATAAAGTCTCATCCAATTCTTCTTCCACCATCTTCAATTTATTAAGAAAATCTTTATCTGATTTTCCTAAACATGCAGCTCTATAATTGGCAGCAGGAGATGTACCCGAACGAATGATTTGATTACCGATAGCTCTACCAGCAGGAGTATTGGGCAACTTATCTACTAATCGAATAATACGTATTGCTAATTCCTTTAGTCTATTTTTAAGTTCAATAGTTGTCATTACGCAAAAGTATTAAATCGTAAATAGTAAATCGTCCAATCGTAAATAAGCTTATCTCTGTACGCGACCGCTTGCGTCACCACCAGCCAATGCTTCTACTTCTTCTATAGAAACAAGGTTGAAGTCACCATTGATAGTATGTTTCAATGCAGATGCAGCAACAGCGAATTCAAGAGCAGCACCCTGATTAGGTTTAGTCATCAAACCATGGATGATACCGCCGGAGAAAGAGTCACCACCACCTACACGGTCGATAATCGGATCGATATCATAACGTTTTGAAGTATAGAATTCTTCTCCGTTGTAGATCATAGCTTTCCAACCGTTGTGAGTAGCAGAGAAAGATTCACGCAAAGTAGAAACTACATATTTGAATCCGAATTCTTTCATCATTTGCTGGAAGATACCCTTATAGCCTTCAGCATCTGTGTGGCCAGCCTCAACGTCAGCATCCGGTTTGAAGCCCAAGCAAAGTTCTGCATCTTCTTCGTTACCGATACATACGTCTACAAACTGCATCAACGGTTTCATGATAGACTGTGCTTTTTCTTTCGTCCACAGTTTCTTACGGAAGTTCAAGTCAACAGAAACAGTTACGCCGTGACGTTTTGCAGCTTCACAAGCCAGACGAGTCAACTCGGCAGCCTTGTCAGAAATAGCCGGAGTGATACCAGACCAGTGGAACCAGTCAGCACCTTCCATGATAGCATCAAAGTCGAAATCAGTAGCGTCAGCTTCAGCAATTGCAGAATGAGCACGGTCATAAATAACTTTGCTAGGACGCATAGAAGCACCTGTTTCCAAGTAGTAGATACCTACACGGTCGCCACCACGGGCAATAAAGTCTGTCTTTACGCCATATTTACGCAATGCGTTAACAGCAGACTGTCCAATTTCGTGTTTCGGTAATTTAGTTACGAAATAGGCGTCATGTCCGTAGTTGGCACAGCTCACTGCAACGTTAGCTTCTCCACCACCATATACTACATCAAAAGAGTCAGATTGAACAAAACGAGTATTACCCGGAGTTGATAATCTAAGCATGATTTCGCCTAATGTAACGACTTTCTTTCCCATAATCTTATGTTTTAAATTCTAAGTTATTAATATTATGAACTTTCAATTTATCATTCCAGCCCTATTTTAGGGGTTAATACACTGATAACATGACTATTAATCTATAAAAAGACTAACACCACATACCTTTCGTGTGCGGGCACAAAGATACAACAATTTTCGTAATTACAAAAATTGTTATATATTTGTATCGAAAATATTAAGATTATTATTGTGTGCGAGCACAAAAACCTATATAAATAAAGGTTATCGTATGAATAAATTGCCCGAAAGGATCAGAATCAAAGACATCGCCCGTCTGGCAGATGTATCAGTGGGAACAGTAGACCGCGTTATTCATGGACGTAGCGGAGTGTCGGAAGCCAGCAAGAAACGCGTAGAAGAAATTCTGAAGCAGCTTGACTACCAGCCCAACATGTACGCCAGCGCTTTGGCTTCTAATAAGAAGTATACGTTTATCTGTCTGCTGCCGGAGCATCTGGAAGGCGAATACTGGACAGCGGTAGAAACCGGTATCCACGAAGCCATTGCCACTTATTCGGATTTCAATACTTCGGTGAAAATCAACTATTACGATCCGTACGACTACCATTCATTCGAGAATGCCAGCGAAGCCATTCTGGCTTTACAGCCGGACGGAGTGATGGTAGCTCCTACCGCTCCGCAATATACGAAAGGTTTCACCGATCAGTTGCAGGCATTGGATATACCTTATATATATATAGACTCCAATATCAAAGACGTTCCTCCTCTTGCCTTCTTCGGTCAGAACTCACGCCAAAGCGGATATTTTGCTGCCAGAATGATGATGTTACTGGCACGGGATGAAAAGGAAATCGTTATTTTCCGCAAAATACATGAAGGAATTGTGGGTTCTAACCAGCAAGAGAACAGAGAAATCGGTTTCAGGCAGTACATGAAAGAACATCATCCGTCTTGTACTATACTGGAGCTCGACTTGCATGCCGAACGCAACGACGAAGACAATGAGATGCTGGATGAATTCTTCCGTACCTACCCGACAGTGAAGAACGGAATCACATTCAACTCTAAAGCCTATATCGTCGGCGAATACCTGCAAAGTCGCGGAAAGAAAGATTTCAATCTGATAGGTTATGACCTTCTGGAACGGAATGTCACCTGCCTGAAAGAAGGAAGCATCTCTTTCCTCATTGCCCAGCAACCGGAACTGCAAGGCGCCAATGGCATCAAAGCTCTTTGCGATCACCTTATTTTCAAGAAAGAAGTGACCTGCATCAACTATATGCCCATCGACTTGTTAACGGTAGAAACAATAGACTATTACCATAGCAAATAACAACAAAGTACAACTTTACAAGTACATTACATGGAAACAAAGTATTTAAGAATTAATCCTGCCGACAACGTTGCCGTTGCCATTGTCAACCTCCCGGCAGGAGAGCATCTTTCTGTAGATGGCATTGAAATTACATTGAACGAAGACATTCCTGCCGGACATAAATTCGCATTGAAGAATTTTGCTGAAGGCGAAAATGTAATCAAGTACGGTTATCCTATCGGACATGCACGAATGGCAAAGAAACAGGGTGACTGGATGAACGAAACGAACATCAAAACCAACCTCGCCGGATTGTTGGATTACACTTACAACCCGATTCAGGTTTCTTTGGATATTCCTCATAAAGATCTTACATTCAAAGGTTATCGTCGCAAAAACGGTGATGTAGGGGTAAGAAACGAAATATGGATTATCCCGACAGTAGGTTGCGTAAACGGTATCATCGGTCAACTGGCTGAAGGACTGCGTCGCGAAACCGAAGGTAAGGGAGTGGATGCCATTGTCGCTTTCCCACACAACTACGGTTGCTCACAACTTGGTGACGACCACGAAAATACGAAAAAGATTCTTCGTGACATGGTGCTTCACCCCAATGCAGGCGCTGTATTGGTAGTAGGCTTGGGATGCGAAAATAACCAGCCGGACGTGTTCCGTGAGTTTCTGGGCGAGTTTGATGAAGACCGCGTGAAGTTCATGGTTACTCAAAAGGTAGGTGACGAGTATGAAGAAGGAATGGAAATCCTGCGTGATTTATATGCAAAGGCTTCTAAAGACGAACGCACCGATGTTCCTTTGTCCGAACTGCGTGTGGGATTGAAATGCGGTGGTTCCGATGGTTTCTCCGGCATTACAGCAAACCCGCTATTGGGTATGTTCTCCGATTTCCTGATTGCACAGGGAGGTACAAGCGTATTGACCGAAGTACCGGAAATGTTCGGTGCAGAAACCATCCTAATGAACCGTTGCAAAAACGAGGAACTGTTTGAACAGACCGTCCATCTGATTAATGACTTCAAAGAATACTTCCTGTCACACGGAGAGCCTGTCGGTGAAAATCCTTCTCCGGGAAACAAAGCCGGCGGTATCTCCACCCTGGAAGAAAAAGCACTGGGATGTACCCAGAAGTGCGGAAAGAGCTATGTATCCGGCGTGATGCCTTACGGCGAACGTTTACAGAAAAAAGGTCTTAATCTGCTTTCTGCTCCGGGCAATGATCTGGTTGCAGCCACCACCCTTGCTGCAAGCGGATGTCACATGGTACTTTTCACCACCGGACGTGGTACTCCTTTCGGTACTTTTGTTCCAACCATGAAGATTTCCACCAACTCGACGCTGGCTAAAAACAAACCGGGATGGATTGACTTCAACGCTGGTGTGATTGTAGAAAACGAACCGATGGAAAAGACTTGCGAACGTTTCATTGATTATATTATCAAAGTAGCAAGCGGTGAATTCGTAAACAACGAAAAGAAAGGCTATCGCGAAATTGCTATCTTTAAAACAGGCGTAACCTTGTAAATTATTTTTTTGATACAGTAACTTATACGAAGTTAAAAGACATATCGTTAACACCATAGAATTGCTATCCCCTACTCAACAAGAAGTTGAACGGGACAGCAATTCTTTTTTGTATAATACCATATCAAAGCCTCATCATACCATTGAACTCTTTATTATCAAAATATTCAAGCAAAAAGTTTGTTCATCTGAAATCTTTTATTTTACTTTGCAGCACAAAGTACTTTTTATATGAATAAAGATAAAGCATTAGAATCGGTAAATGAGATAAAAGAGTTGATGGAAAAGTCCTCAAAGTTTATCTCTCTAAGTGGTCTCGCTGCAATCATGGCGGGCATTTACGCATTAGTTGGCGCATATATCGCCACACAAGTTATTACACCGGGCACTCATTTAATTGTTGCCCTTGAATTGATGGCTATAATAGCCTCGCTCGTATTGGTAGCTGCTGCGGTCACTGCTTGCATCCTGTCCTATTACAAATCCAAGAAGACAGGGCAAAAATTTTTCAGCCGCCTCACTTACCGGGCATTGTGGAATTTCTCTCTTCCGATGCTGACCGGAGGTGTTTTATGTATTTCCATCCTTATGCACGAGTATTATGACATCCTGGCTTCGGTCATGCTTCTATTTTATGGGCTGGCACTGGTCAACGTTTCCAAGTTTACTTATTCCAGCATCATATGGTTAGGTTATGCTTTCATCTGTTTGGGCGTCGTAGACTGTTTTTGGGAAGGTCATTCATTATTGTTTTGGACCATCGGTTTCGGCGGTTTCCATATCCTCTATGGTATATTGTTCTATTTACACTACGAAAGAAAGAGATCATAAATGATAGAAGCATTCCAATATATTAATAAAGCATTCGAAAGCAAGGTCCGACTGGGCATCATGGCTATTCTGATGGTAAATGAGGAAGCTGATTTCAATTTTCTGAAAGAGCAGCTCTCTCTGACCGACGGCAATCTTGCCAGCCATACCCGTGCCCTGGAAGAACTGGGATATATCGTATGCAACAAAAGTTTTGTCGGACGAAAACCACGGACTGTTTTTCAGGCAACCCCGCAAGGCAGAGAAGCTTTCAAATCGCATATTGAAGCCTTAGAGAAATTTCTAAAATCAAAATAAATAATTCATCAAAACACTACTGGCTTATGGACGCTTTCAATGAAAATTTAAATGAGCAACAGGCGCAGCAACCTATGGGATGCCTCCACCGTTTCTCCAAAACAATCAAGGTTGTCATCATCGGATTATTAATCCTTCTCCTGATGATACCCATGTTTATGATTGAGAATCTTATTTCCGAACGGGGACGAACCCAAGAAGAAGCTATCGACGAGGTAAGCGAAAAATGGAGTCTTGCACAGACCATCACTGGCCCTTATCTGAATCTCCAGTATCCGGTTGTCACTGAAAACAACGGTGAGAAGAAGGTTTCCATCAAAGACCTGATACTTTTTCCTGACGAGCTTATGGTCAACGGACAACTGAAGACCGAAATCCTGAAAAGAAGTATCTATGAGGTCAATGTATATCAATCGGAACTGACATTGAAAGGGTCATTCAGTTCGGAAGAATTGAAAAAGAGCAGAATAGACATGGACCAGTTGCAGTTTGACAGGGCGGCTATTTGCTTGAACCTAACCGATATGCGGGGTATCAGCGAACAAATCAGCATCACCTTGGGAGATTCTGTTTATATATTCGAGCCGGGTATGGACAACAGAGGAATAGCTAACACCGGAGTTCATGCGATCGCTAATTTGTCGGAGTTGAAGCAGAACAAAAAACTGCCATACGAAATAAAAATCAAACTGAAAGGTTCACAGTCACTCAACTTTATCCCGTTGGGTAAAACAACCCGTGTAGACCTGAAAGCCAACTGGAATACACCGAGCTTCACCGGGAACTATCTGCCTAACAACCGGAATATTACGGAGAAGGAATTTTCCGCACAATGGCAAGTCTTAAACTTGAACCGAAATTACTCGCAGGTGATGGCTGACTACAACACCTCGAACATCAAGGATATTGAAAACTCTAGTTTTGGTGTAAACTTCAAAATTCCGGTGGAACAGTACCAGCAGTCCATGCGCTCCGCAAAGTATGCCATTCTGATTATCCTACTGACTTTCGGAGTTATCTTCTTCACTGAAATCATGAACAAGACCCGCATTCATGCCTTGCAGTATTTATTGGTAGGACTGGCACTCTGCCTATTCTACAGCCTGCTCCTCTCCTTCTCTGAACACATCGGTTTCAACCCTGCCTATTTGTTATCTTCTGCACTGACTATTATACTGGTAGGCGGATACATGTTCGGAATCACCAAGAAAAAGAAACCGTCATTAATCATGTCCGGACTATTAGGTATACTTTATCTTTATATATTTGTTCTTATTCAGCTAGAAACTTTTGCGTTACTGGCAGGCAGCTTGGGATTATTTATTATCCTTGCAATGGTAATGTATTTTTCAAAGAAGATAGATTGGTTTAATGAATAAACCATTGGGGGAAATTCACATCCTGATCCAAAAGGAGAATCAGACGATGATGATCGCTTCCTTTCTATCCATATTACTACAAGGGGAAACGAAAGCTAAGATTAATTACGGTGCCTGATAATAACCATAATGGAACTGAAATACTTAACAAATGGCTTTTTTCTTGTATTTTTTAATAAGCAATTCACCCTTCACCTTGCTCCGATACTTTTTATTCATCGGAGATACAGGGTGAAGGGCTAACTCTTCACCTACCCTTCCACCAGGATCAATATTTCATTAGCTATAAGCATAATTCTTTTTGCTATAATGATATTTGATTTTGCTATAAGCTAATGAAAAGATGCTAATAGATTATTCTTTTCTTCTCAATGTTTATTTCAAATCATTACAGTGATTATTTCAATTTCATCATCTTTTTATAATGCTCTGAATAACCCATTTCTAGAAAAACCATTTTTAGCCCATCCATAAACTGTCTCTTATACACATCTCCGAGCCCACG